>CAZWNI010000034.1:0-10804 GCA_964635385.1 uncultured Oscillospiraceae bacterium | reverse complement strand
TTAGTCCAGTTTTTTACAAAAAACTGGTGGGGGCGCAGGGGGCAAAGCCCCCGCAATGGAAATCATTTTGTTACAAAAACTCTTTCTTTCGCCTTATGGTTGTGAAAAAAGTTGTGGAAATAACGAGCCGGAATCCGCCCGCTCAACGGCGTAGAGCCGAGAGCGGGTCAATCCGAAAACATCAAGAACCTTTTTCGACAAACTGAAACTGTCCGGCAGGAACCAAATCCCTGTCGGACAGTTTTTTCATATGATATAATTTGGAGTTTGTTTAAGAGGAGGATTTTTCTTCGGTTTTGGGTTCTTTTTTCCGTTTCTGCCGGCTTGCCCAAAATTCCTGGAGCTGTTCCACCCCTTGGGAGTGTTTCTGGGAGGAAAAGGTGGGGAACGCTTTGATGAGACGGCCTTCGCCGAAGCTCTTTTCTGCCAGAATCTTTTTGCCGGAAGTCACCCGTTTTTGGAACTTGCTGATGTTTTCCTCCCAGTTCTTTTGCAGCCGCTTCAGTTTCTGAGACAGATGCAGAGCAGATAAGATGGAGCGGACCACGTCAAAAGCGAACCAGCCGGTAAAGACGGCGGCGATGATAATGCTCCACAACTCCGGAAGGTAGGAAAACAGACTGGTGAGAGCCGGCTTTACCCAATAGACTAAAATCACGCTCATAGCGCCAAAGGCCAGAAACCCTTCCAGGCAGATCCGGCCATTGATTTGGAAATGCTTTTTGCTGTAGTCCCACCAGCGGGCGTGGAATAGCCGTTCCATCCAGTAGGAGGTAAAGTATTCCACTGCGGTGCAGATTGCAGCGCTGGCCAAAAACAGGGCTATGGGGTTTATGGAGGAGTCTCTGAAGAGCAGCAGCACCAGAAAAGCGGCTACACCATAGATGGGGCAGTAGGGGCCCATGAGAAAGCCGCGGTTGACCAATTTTTGCCGTGCTACAAATTCCAGCACCACTTCATAGCACCAGCCCAAAATACTGTAGGCGGCAAAATGCAGAATCCAGAGACTTACGGTTGTCAAAAGTTCCATAGTGTGATACTTCTTTCTGATCCAAATTTTCCCTATGGGAAGCCTTATCACTATAACACAAAAATGTGAACGCTTTGGGAATTTCCATGAAATCTTTATGATTTTTTCACAATTCGCCGGTACACTCGAAATTCCAAAGCAGGTTCACCCGGCAGGGAACGGCAGAAGCAGACGGCCCACTGGGAAAAATCCACCGCAGGAAAGAAGGTGTCCCCAGGATAGGGGCGGCGTATGCAGGTCAGGTAGAGCTGGTCTGCCATGGGCAGGGCCTCTTGGTAAAGCCGTGCGCCTCCGATGACAAATACCTCCCCGGTGCAGCCGTCCAATGCCGCTTTTAGGGAAGGGTATACTGCACAGCCGGTATGGGCCGGGGCAAGGGTGGAGGACACCACCCGGTTGTCCCGGTGGGGCAGGGGCTTGCCCATGGACCGGAAGGTGTTGGCTCCCATAATCACAGTGCGGCCCTGGGTGCATTGGCGAAACCAGGCCAGGTCTGCCGGAATATGCCAGGGCAGGCTGCCGTCCTTGCCGATGACGCCGTTTTCCGCTACGGCGGCGATGAGGGAGAGGGTGTACAAATGGCATTACCTCCAAAGGTTGGAGCAGGGGCGAATGGAAAAGGAATGGCGGCCGTTTTTGGCCGCCAAAAGGAGAAGAAAGGGTCAGTTTGATTGACGCTTGATCTTCATGGAAATATCAAAGCATTTCACCGAATGGGTCAGGGCGCCCAAGCTGATGATGTCCACCCCAGTGGCGGCCACTTGAGCGATGTTTTCCTCGGTGATGTTGCCGCTGGCTTCCAGTTTGGCCCGTCCGGCAGTGAGTTCCACTGCTTTTGTCATGGTGGGCAGATCCATGTTGTCCAGCATAATCACATCTACTCCGCAGTCCAGGGCTTCCTGAAGTTCTTCCAGGGTGCGGGTTTCACATTCGATCATCACCATGTGGCCGGTGCGGCTGCGGAGAGTTTCCACCGCTTTGGTGAGGCTGCCGCAGGCATCAATGTGATTGTCTTTCAGCATGGCGGCATCGCTGAGGTTGTAGCGGTGGTTCCGGCCGCCTCCGCAGATCACGGCGTATTTTTGAAGAGGACGCAGTCCGGGCAGGGTTTTCCGGGTGCAGGCAATGGCAGCTTTGGTGCCGGCTACCAGATCCACGCAGCGGCGGGTGGCGGTGGCGATGCCGCTCATATGCTGCACCAGATTTAAGGCGGTGCGCTCCCCTTTTAACAGGCTTTTGGTGGGGCCTTCCATGGTGGCCAGAATCTGGCCCTTTTCCACCCGGTCCCCGTCCTGTACCTTCGTTTCAATCTCAATGGCGGGGTCCAGCAGGGAAAACACCCTCAGGCCGATGTCCAGTCCGGCCACCACCCCGCTGGCCTTGGAGACCCAGTAGGCCTGGCTTATGTCATCGTCCTCCAGCAGATAGTCGCTGGTAACGTCGATGTAGTTGATGTCTTCGGTAATGGCCCGCTTAATCAGGTCGTCCACATAAAAGATAGGCAGATTCATTGTTTTGCTTCCTCCTGCTTTTTTTCTTTGGCTTCTTCCTGCTGAACCACACCCCGGAGAATCAGATCGGCCACTGTGACTAAGCTGCGGGACTCCACACAGTGGAAATCCATCTGCCATCGGCCGTTTTCCATAAACCGGCGCAATTCATTCAGCCGTGCCAGCCCTTTGCGGCACTCCTCCAGGTTGGGGGACACAAAAAAGCTGCGCTGCATAATGGCTCGGATTTCGGTGCGGATACCGCCTGGGAGCCGGTCGGTGTAGTTGTCTTCCGGAAAGTCTCCGTCGCAAAAATCCGGAAGTTTGCCTTCTTTGGCCAGCTTGTTGATGTCCTCAGCCGCCTGATGGGAAAAGACCAACGCTTCCAACAGGCTGTTGGAAGCCAGCCGGTTGTTGCCGTGGACGCCGGTGTGGGAACATTCCCCGGCGGCGTACAGACCTTCCACCGTGGTCCGCCCCCGCAGGTCCACGTCAATGCCCCCCATCAGGTAATGCTGGCAGGGGTAGATGGGGATAGGCTCTTTGGTCATATCGTAGCCGTATTGCAGGCATTTCCGGTAGATCATAGGAAACCGCTGGCGGACAAAGCCGGCGGGTTTGTGGGAGATGTCCAGCCACAGCTCGTTGCTGTTCTGCCGCTTGACTTCCACCATTTCAAAGTGGCTCACCACATCGCGGGGAGCCAGCTCCTGCCGGGGGTCGTAGTTTTGCATAAACCGCTTCTTTTCGGCGTTGAGCAGAAAGCCCCCTTCTCCCCGCACGGACTCGGAAATCAGGAAGGTTTCCCGGTCCTTTTTGCTGGCAAAGCCGGTGGGGTGGAACTGGATATAGTGGAGGTTTTTGATTCTGGCGCCCAGCCGGAAGGCAAAGGCAATGCCGTCTCCGGTGGCGATTTTGGAGTTGGTGGTGTATTCATACACCCGGCCGATGCCGCCGGTGGCCAGCAGGCAGGTTCGTGCGTTGACGTGGCGGATCAGATCGGTGTTTTCCTGGATCACGTCCAGGTGGAAACAAGCGTCCTTTTTCAGCAGCGCCACCAGGGAATCCTCCCAGATGGTGACGTTGGGCAGGGTGCGGACATGGGCCAAAAGCGCCCGCTGCACCTCACTGCCGGTGGAATCCTTGTGGTGAACGATCCGGGGACGGCAGTGTCCCCCTTCCAGGGTGTAGTTTAAGCTGCCGTCGGAGTTGCGGTCAAACACCGCCCCCAGCTCCATCAGCTCCTGCACGTCCGCCGGCCCCCGGCTGACCAAAAGCTGCACAGCGTCCGGATCGTTCTCATAGCCGCCGGCAATCATGGTGTCCCGAAAGTGATCTTCCTGCTTGTCGTGAACGGTGTCCAGCACCGCCGCAATGCCTCCCTGAGCCAGAGAGGTGTTGGTGAGATCCGGCTCCCGTTTGGCGATGACCAGGACCTTCAGGGAAGGGTCCATATGGCAGGCGCCGAACAGTCCCGCCACTCCGGAGCCGACGATGGCTACATCATAATTATATTGCACGGTGACAATCCTCTTTTCCATCTGCAGGTTACCGCTCCAAGGCGGCCGCCTGCATTTCTTGCGGGCAATGCCAAAAAGCATTCCCTGGGTTTCCACTGGTTTTTGCCGGCAGGTGAAATACGGCCCTGTCTTGGGCGGCAAAGCGGAAACCATAATGATTGACCTTGGCAATCATTATACCATAATCCAGGGAAAAAACCAAATACATTTTCACAAGAGTTTTTGCCGTATGCTCATTTTTTGAGAGAAAGCTCCTTTGCCCAGGGATCACAGATGGTCATACTGCCCAAAAGCCCCTTTTTTTTCCGGCAGAAACCGGAAGATTGCATAGAAGCTGGGGTTTTGCTTGACAAAGCCGGGGTACAGCCGTTAAAATAAGGGTAAATAACGGTTCGGTAGCTGGAAGCATAAAGGCTTTCGGCAGCAAAAAGGCCCATGGTACGGCAATGAAAATATGGGCCAAATGGGGAAACACAGTGCCAAGCCTTCCCGCAGGACGGAGGAAGGCCGGTTTTCTGTACGCTTTGGACAGCTTGCGTCACTGCCACGATTTTATAGGGATAAGAGATGGCGTCCAAGGCCCCTTTCTGCTTTTCTGTCCGTGAAATGGCATGTATAACAGCAAATCAAAAAAAGGAGCATTATGTGTGTTGAAACAAGATTTTAATACCCACGACGGCGCGGCAGGCAAAAACGCCGCCCGCACCCCCAAACAGTCTGCCCCTCGGAAGACCGCCCCTTCCCGGCCCAAAAAGGCCCCCAAACCCGACGACATCACCAAAGCCATTGAGAGCTTGGCGGAAAATCGTCCCCGCAGTTTTTCCAACACCCCCATGAACAGCAAAAATGCCGCCCTGTTCGCTGATTTGGCCCAGGCGGAGCGCCGGCAGGAAAAGGCGCCCAGCCGCCGTGGACGCCGGAACAGCGCCCCTGTGTCTGCCGCACCCCATGCGGAGCATGGACAGGAACACCGCAAACAGGAAAACCAGCGCAGCGAGCATTTCCACCGGGGCCAGGGCGGACATTCCCGCAAGCCCAGCGTGAAGATAATCCCCCTGGGGGGCCTGGGTGAAATCGGCAAGAACCTCACCGCCTATGAATGCGGCAACGATATTTTTATGGTGGACTGCGGCCTGGCCTTTCCCGATGCGGATATGCTGGGGGTGGATTTGGTTATCCCCGACTTTACCTATCTGCTGGAAAACAAGCAGAAGATCCGGGGCGTGGTGATTACCCACGGCCACGAGGACCATATCGGCGCCATTCCCTATCTGCTCAAACACATCAATCCCCCCATCTACGGCACCAAGCTGAGCATCGGCCTGATCGAAGGCAAGCTCAAGGAGCACGGCCTGCTGGGCGGGGCACACCTGAACGTGATCAAGCCCCGGCAGACGGTGAAGATGGGCTGTATGGCGGTGGAATTTATCCGGGTCAACCACTCCATTCCCGACTGTGTGGCTATGGGCATTCATACCCCTGCCGGAGTCATTATCCAGACTGGGGACTTTAAGGTGGACTATTCCCCCATCGAAGGGGAAACCATCGACCTGGCCCGGCTGGCGGAACTGGGCAACCGGGGGGTGCTGGCCCTGCTCAGCGACTCCACCAATGCGGAACGGCCCGGCTATACCATGAGCGAAAGCAAGATCGGCCAGTCTTTCGACACCCTGTTTAACAAGGCGGGAGGCAAGCGGATCATCATCGCCACCTTCGCCAGCAATATCCATCGAATCCAGCAGATCATCAATTCGGCGGTGAAATACGGCCGCCGGGTGGCGGTGTCCGGCCGGAGCATGGTGAACGTGGTGGCAAAAGCCACCGAGCTGGGTTATTTGAAGATTCCTAACGGCACCATGGTGGAGCTGGACTCCATCAACCGGTATCCCAACGAGCAGATGGTGCTGATCACCACCGGCAGTCAGGGAGAGCCTTTGAGCGCCTTGGCTCGAATGGCCAGCGCCGATCACCGAAAGATCAACGTCACAGAAAACGACTTTATCATCATCTCCGCCACCCCCATTCCCGGCAACGAAAAGCACGTTACCGCCGTCATCAACAGCCTGCTGAAGCTGGGGGCGGAGGTGATTACCGAAGGGATTTACGAAGTGCACGTCTCCGGTCACGCCTGCCAGGAAGAGCAGAAGCTGATCATGAAGCTGACCCAGCCCAAATTCTTCCTGCCGGTTCACGGGGAATACAAGCATCTTATGGCTCACAAGCAGTCTGCCCTGAAAGTCGGCATTCCGGAGGATCACATTCACATCGGCCAGAACGGCGAGATCATTGAGCTGACCCCCGATACCATGAAGGTGACGGGTGCGGTCACCGCCGGGGCTGTGTTTGTAGACGGCCTGGGGGTAGGCGATGTGGGAAGCATCGTACTGCGGGACCGCCAGCGTCTGGCGGAGGACGGCTTGATTGTGGTGGTGGCCACCATCAACAGCAAAACCGGCCAACTGGTTGCCGGGCCGGACATCGTTTCCCGAGGATTTGTCTATGTGCGGGAAAGCGAAGAATTGATGGAGCGTGCCCGGAAGGTGGTGCGGCAGGCGCTGCTGGACTGCCTCGGCGGCAAGACCCGGGACTGGAGCAGCATGAAGCTCGGCGTCCGGGACAGCCTGTCCGGCTTTTTGTACCGGCAGACCCAGCGCAGCCCCATGATTTTGCCGGTGCTGATGGAAATTTAAGCCGGCCGCCTTGCCGAAAAAGGCGAGAGCGTCTAGGGAGGAACCGCGTGTTCCCGGACGCCAGCCGTTTTGTAAATTGGTTTTTCTGTTGCAGCAGGTTGATTGGAGGAAGTTGGAAGCATGAGACCGAAATACTGGGGTCTTCGGACCGGGTATCTGATTACCTTTGCGGCATTGGTCGGGCTGGAACTTATGGCCTGGCTGACCAGCCGTTTGTGGTTCTGGCTTTTGCTGGCTCCTTGTGTGCTGGCCTTTGGGTATACCCTGTATAAACTTATCCTGCTCAGCCGGAATCTGCGCAAGCTGGTGCGCTCTGCGGAGGATCAACTGAAGCTGGGAGGGACGGACACGGTATTCCGTCTGACCATTCCTGCTTTGGTGGTGACCTCGGACAAGGAGATTGTCTGCGTCAACCGGGCTTTTGAGACTGCCACCGGCCTGGAAGGGCTGTTCGGCAGCCGTCTGAACAAGATCACGTCGGAGTCCTTGGAAGGAATCCAGACCCACCCCGGCCGGACCATTCAGATCCAGACCCACTACTTTAAGGCGTATGCCCTTTTCTCTTCGGAGGAAAAGGGAGGGCTGTGGGTGCTTCTGATTGTGGAGATCACCAACCTGCAAAAAACCTACGAAAAATACCAAAAGACCAAACCGGTGGTCATGAACATCATGCTGGACAGCTACGAGGAAGTGATTAAAAATATCCCCGAAAGCGAAAAGACCAGGGTGCTCAGCGAGATCAACCGGGATTTGGAGGAGTATATCGCCCAGGACAGCGGCTTTTTGCGAAAGCTGGAACGGGACCGCTATCTGGCGGTGGTGGAAAACGACCGCTTCCAGCAGATGGTGGAGGATAAGTTCAGCATTCTGGATACGGTGCGGAATATGTCTTCCTGGGAACGGGTGCCCATTACCCTGTCCATCGGCATTGGGTGCATGAGCGAATCCATCTCCCAGAACGAGAAGGACGCTTCCACCTCCTTGGAAATGGCCTTGGGCCGTGGAGGCGACCAGGTGGCGATTAAGACTGCCAACGGGTACGACTTCTTCGGCGGGGTCAGCAAGGGCGTGGAAAAGCGCACCAAGGTGAAGAGCCGGATTTTGGCCAACGCCATGAGCGAGCTGGTGGAAGCCAGCGACAATGTGTTGATTATGGGCCACAGTTATGCCGACCTGGACGCCGTGGGCGCAGCGGTGGGCATGGCCCGTGCCTGCGCCTGCATGGGCAAAGATGTGCGCATTGTGGTCAACCGGCAGAAGTGCCTGGCTACCCAGCTCATCGAGCATCTGGCTCAAAACGGGGAAGACGGCTTTTTTGCCTCCGAGGAGGAGGTGCTTCCCGCCATTCGCCGGGACACCCTGCTGTTTATCGTAGACACCCACTCTGCCAATTTTGTGGAGAGCCGGAAGGTGTACGAGGCCTGCAAGCGGGTGGTGGTGATTGACCATCACCGGAAGGTAGTGGACTACATCGAAAACACCTTGATTTCCTATCACGAACCTTATGCTTCTTCCGCCAGCGAAATGGTGACCGAACTGGCGCAGTACTTCCCGGACTGCAAGCTCACCACCTGCGATGCGGAAGCCCTGATGAGCGGCATTATGCTGGACACCAAGAATTTCATTATGAAAACCGGCGTGCGCACCTTTGAAGCGGCGGCTTATCTGCGCCGAATGGGGGCGGACACCGTGGCGGTAAAGAAGTTGTTTGCCGGCTCCATGGAAACCTACCAGCGCCGGAGCAGCCTGGTTACCGCAGCGGAAATCTACCGCCGGTGCGCCATCGCCGTCACCGAGATCCCCTTGGAAGATATTCGGGTGGTGGCCCCGCAGGCGGCGGACGAGCTGCTGGGCATCAACAATGTGGACGCTTCCTTCGTCCTGTATCGGGAAGGGGAGATGGTTCGTGTTTCCGCCCGGAGCATGGGCGGCATGAACGTCCAGTTGATTATGGAAAAATTAGGGGGCGGCGGCCATCTCAGCATGGCGGGCGCCCAGGTGAAGGCCAAGGATTGCAGCAAAGTGAAAAAGCAGCTTCTGGAAGCCATCGACGAATATTACGATACTATGTAAATTGAAACCAAGGAGGAATGAACCATGGAGGTTATTTTACTGGCCGATGTGAAGGGCAGCGGAAAGAAAGGGGATCTGGTGAAGGTCTCCGATGGTTACGCCAACAACTTTTTGCTGAAAAAAGGGCTGGCAGTGGTAGCGGACAAAGCCGCCATCAATGAAAAGGAAACCAAGGACGCCGCAGCGGCCCACCACGCCCAGGTAGCGTTGGAGCAGGCTCAAAAAACCGCCGCTTTCCTGCAGGGCAAGACGGTGACGGTTCACGCCAAAGCCGGGGAAAACGGCAGGCTTTTCGGCAAAGTGACCAGCAAGGAAATTGCCGACGCCGTTTCCCGGGAGTACAGCGTGCCGGTGAGCAAGAAAAAGGTGGAACTCTCCGCCGACATCAAGGCCCAGGGGGAATTTACCTTTGAGGTGAAGCTCCACGCCGGAGTTACCGCTTCCATGAAAGTGATTGTTACCGCCTGATTCGGAGTTTAGGAGGAGAGTGCCATGCCGGATTATCCACAGGAAGCCCAGCCCCAAAATCTGCCCTTCCAGGTAGAGGCGGAGCAGGCTTTCTTGGGCTGTCTGCTGTTGGATCCCTCCACCATCGGTGTAGCGCTGGAGGAGATCAGCGGGCCGGATATGCTTTATCTGCCCCAGCACCAGAAGCTCTACCGGGTTTTTTTGAATATGTTCGATCTGGCCCAGACAGTGGATTTTGTCACTGTGCTTCAGGAGGTGGAGGACGCCGGAATCTTCCGGGAGGAAGGGGAAGCCAAATCCTACCTGGTGCAGTTGATGGACGCTGTCCCCAGCACCGCCAACCTGCGGGACTACTGCCGGATCATTCGGGACTACTATTACCGCCGCCGGCTGATTTTAGCCGCCGGTGCGATTTCCCACGCCGCCCGGCAGGGGGATTCCAGTTCGGAGCGGCTGCTGGAACTGGCGGAACAGTCCATCTACGATATTCGCCAGGGGAAAAACAGCGGCGCCATGGTGCCCATCGAGACGGCGGTGATCGAGACCTTCGACCGCCTTCAGCACCTCACCGGGGAGGATCGGGCGGAATACGCCGGGCTGCCCACCGGTTTTGTGGAGCTGGACGCCAAAATGACCGGCTTAAATAAATCTGACCTGATTTTGGTGGCGGCTCGCCCTGGCATGGGGAAAACCGCCTTTGCCTTGAACGTAGCGGCTTATGTGGCCACCCACTCCAAGCGGGAAGTGGCCATTTTCAGCCTGGAAATGAGCCGGGAACAGCTTACCAGCCGAATGCTGGCCAGTGAAAGCCAGGTGCCTGGGGAGGCGCTGAAAACCGGGCGGCTGGATCAGAACCAATGGGTGCAGCTTTCCGCCGCCGCCGACCGGCTGAGCCAGACCCAGATCTACATCGACGACACCGCCGGTATTCAGGTCGGGGAAATCAAGGCGAAATGCCGCAAACTGCGCAACCTGGGTTTCATTGTCATCGACTATTTGCAGTTGATTGAAAGCGGCTCCCGCACCGACAACCGGGTGCAGGAAGTGAGTAAGATCACCCGGCACTTGAAGGTGATGGCCAAGGAGCTGAATGTGCCGGTGATGGTGCTCAGCCAGCTCAACCGGGCGGCGGATACCCGTGCCGACCACCGGCCCATGCTCAGCGATTTGCGGGAGTCCGGTTCCATTGAACAAGATGCGGACATTGTGCTGCTCCTGATGCGGGAAGGCTATTACAATCCGGAAACCGAGCACCCCAATGAAGCCAGCTGCTTGTTGGAGAAAAACCGTCACGGCGGCACCGGGGAGATCAAGCTGGGCTGGAACGGCAGCCTGACCCGGTTTACCAATCTGGAGCAGCGGCGGGGCGGCTACTCCCCCAACGGTTGAATCCAGTCTTTCGAAGGGCTTGTAAGGGGCAAAGCCCCTGCATAGAAATTGTTTTATTCTAAAAATTATTTCTTTTGCCTTATTCGTGTAAAAAAGTTGTGGAAATAACGAACCGGAATCCGCCCGCCCAACGGCGCAGAGCCG
>CAZWNI010000033.1:0-11153 GCA_964635385.1 uncultured Oscillospiraceae bacterium | reverse complement strand
GCCGTCAGGCGAAATGCCGCCTTTGCTTTTTGGCGGCAAAGCGGGAACCGTAATCGCAGCATTTGCTTTAGGCAAAAGCTGCTGATTCCTACCTTTGCGGTCAAACAGTATGACCGCAACTTTGCTTCGCAAAGACCGGTAGAAATCTGGCTTTGCCAATCATTATACCATATTCCGAAGGAAAATACTACCATGACAAAGGGTTGCTTGCCGGCCCAATCCATGGATAAGCGGATTGAAAGAACCTTTCCAGTGTGCTATACTACCCAAAAAGGCCAAAGGAGCTAACCATGACAAATCCCTTCCCATATACCTTGGACAACAAGCGCTATCACACCCAAAACTATGAACTTCGGAAGATCTTCGGGGAAAAGGTCTGCAAAATCAGCTTGGACGGCGGGTTCACCTGCCCCAACCTGGACGGAACCAAAGGGGTGGGCGGCTGCACCTACTGTTCCGGGCGGGGCAGCGGTGATTTCACCCAAAGCCCTTTGCTGTCCATTGGGGAGCAGTGGCGCATCCAGCAGGCAAAGATGTACCAGAAATGGCCGGGCAGCGGCTGCATCGCCTATTTCCAGGCCCACACCAACACCTACGCCCCCCTATCCCGGTTGAAAGAGCTGTATGAGGCCGCTCTGGCTCAGCCAAACTGTGTGGGACTGGACATTGCCACCCGGGCAGACTGTCTCAGCGAAGAAATCTGCGACTATCTGGCCCAGCTTAACCGCCGGTGCTGGCTTTTGGTGGAACTGGGGCTGCAATCCACCTTCGATGACACCGGGGAGCGAATCCACCGCTGCCACAATTACGCCGACTTTTTAGAGGGGTACCAGCGGCTGAAGCGGCGGGGCATTCCGGTGTGCATCCATCTAATCAACGGGCTGCCGGGGGAGGATCATCAGAAAATGGTGGAAAATGTCCGGCGAATTTCCGGGCTGGGAATGTATGCGGTGAAACTTCACCTGCTGTACATTCTCAAAGGCACCCAAATGGCAGAAGAGTACCGGCAAGGCAGGGTAAAGATGATGAGCCGGGAGGAGTATGTCCAGGTGGTATGCGATCAGTTGGAGCTTCTGCCTGCCGAAACGGTGATCCACCGCCTTACCGGAGATGGAAAGAAGGAGGATCTGATCGGTCCGCTATGGAGCTTGAAGAAATTTTGTGTCCTCAACGAAATTGACAAAGAACTGGTGCGGCGGAACAGCTGGCAGGGAAAATACTGTCCCGCCAAAAAATGAAACCTCCAAAGATGTTTCGTTCTACATTCAATGTCAAATACGGCGGGAACAGGCAGCGTCCTTTTACGGGCTGCCTGTTCCTTTTTTCAAAGAAACCAAAGAAGAAAAAAGACGCCTCCAGGCCGGCAAAAGCCTGGAAACGCCTTAAAGCAATCTGAACTTTTCCCTTTCAGGGAGTGAAACAAACTTACAGTTCAAAAACAGGGAAACCCTTTTCGTCGTACGAAATCTTCATGATGCGGGCATGACGGTTGGGATCGTAAAGCGGGTCGCCGACAATTTCAGCGTAATCACGGGCATGGTACACGCAGATGTCGTTGCCGTCCTCGTCCTGGGTAAAGCTGTTATGGCCGGGGCCGTAGATGCCCAGATCCTCTCTGGTCTGCACCACCGGATAGCGCAGTTTAGTCCAACTGTTGCGGTCCATAAGATCGGCGTCTTCGTCGCAGTAAAGCATACCCATGCAGTACATGGCGCCGGTAGCGGAGGCGGAGAACGTGATGAAGATTTTGCCATTGCGCTTCAGCACGGCGGGACCTTCATTCACCCAGAAATCAATTCGTTCCCAGTCATAATCCGGAGTGGTGAGCAGGAATTGAACCGTCTTCAACTTGCAAGGAGTTTCCATTTCCGCAATGTACAGGTTGGAAATGCCCTTCTGGCCTCCTACCTTTTCTGCCCAGATATAGTAACGCTTGCCTTTATTCTCAAAGATGGTTGCGTCCAGGGAAAAGTCCTGAAAAGATTTGTCATCGTCGTCTGCTGCCTGCATCTGGCCCAACTCGATCCACGAATCGTGGAGGGGGTCCTGGCCCTCACATTCCAATACATAGGGGCGCAGCTTCCAGATGTCCTCTTTCTCACTGGCCGCAAAGTAGATGTACCACTTTCCGTCCAGATAATAAAGCTCCGGAGCCCAGATATGCTCGCTCATAATGCCGCTTTCATGACGGGTCCAAACATCAAAGGTTTCCGCTTCCGCCAAGCCTGCAATGGTCTTGCTGCGGCGAAGTTCGATGCGGTCATAGGCCGGAACCGAACCGGTAAAATAATAATAGCCATCGGTGTGCTTGTACAAATAAGGGTCTGCGCGCTGCAGCACAACTGGTTTATTCTTTTCATTGCTCATAGGTAACACTCCTTATTCACTTACTATGATTAGGAAAGAATCATATCCACAATTTTATGATACACAAACCATCGGCTTATGTCAAGCAAATTTTCCTCGAAAACGTGCTGCTGCCTCCTGAAGGAGCCCACTCAATCCACCTTTTTCAACCCGCTTAAGAATGCTTGAAAATACTCCGGCAGTTGAGAGGTAAATTCCATCCATTTTCCGGTGACCGGATGAACAAACCCCAGAGTTTTTGCATGAAGGCACTGTCCATGCAGCCGTTCAATGATTTTTTTCGGCCCATACACCGGATCTCCTGCCACCGGATGCCCGATGGCGGCCATATGGACACGGATCTGATGGGTGCGGCCGGTCTCCAGCCGGCATTTGAGATGGGCGAACCCCTGATACTGCTCCAGCAGCCGGTAATGGGTTACCGCCGGGCGGGAATGGTCATAGCAGACGCACATCTTTTTCCGGTCCGCCTTACTCCTCCCGATAGGAAGGTTGACCGTACCTTCCTCCTGCTGCATCCGGCCGTACACCACCGTCTCATACTCCCGCAAAAAAGAGTGTGCGGCAATCTGTTCCGCCAGGCCCTGATGGGCAGCGTCATCTTTTGCCACCATCAGCAGTCCGGAGGTGTCCTTGTCGATTCGATGGACAATGCCGGGGCGCAGCACCCCATTGATGCCGCTGAGATGGTCCCGGCAATGATACAGCAAGGCGTTGACCAAGGTGCCGTCCGGGTTGCCGGGGGCGGGGTGCACCACCATGCCTTTTGGTTTATTCACCACCAAAAGGTACCGGTCCTCATAGACGATTTCCAAAGGAATCTCCTGGGCTTCCACCTCCAGGTGACGAAGGGGCGGCAGTTCCACCCGGATTTCGTCCCCGGACTTTACACGGTTATTTTTCCTGCCGGGCTTGCCGTTGACCTGTACCAGCCCTTCCTGGCAGAGTTTTTGCACCCTGGCCCGGGACAAGCCGGAACGTTCGCTGACCACAGCGTCCAGCCGGACGCCTTCCTGGGCTTCCGCAGCCAGAAAGGACAGGATTTCCTGTTGAGATTCAGTCATCCCGATCCTCCTGGGAATGCTTTTCCACCAGTTCCTTTTCCCCGCTGTCCACCGGTTTGGGCGGAGCGGCGTGTTCCTGCAGTTTGATTTCATCTTCCTTAAACCAATGGAACATGAGCCAAACCATGGTCAGCAGCACTCCCACTACCACCAGGCAGTCGGCAAAATTAAACACAGGGAAATCTATAAATTCCAGGGTCAGGTAGTCCACTACGCTGCCCCGGAACACCCGATCCGCCAGGTTGCCTAAGCCGCCCCCCAGCACCAGCATGAGACAAACCATCAGTGCGCCGGAACGGACGAATTTGCTGAAGAAAACCCCCAACAGCACCAGCATCAGCACCGCAATGAAGATGGTGATCAGTTCCGGATGATCCGTGAACATACTCCAGGCAATGCCGGGGTTATTCACATAGGTTAAGCTCAGCACCCCGGGAATCACATCAATGCGGGGGAGATTCATGGGAGAAATGAAAATCACTACCAGGTATTTGAACAACTGGTCCAAAAAGGCCAGCATCAAGGCGCCGCAGAGAGCTAGGATTTTCCGGGTCAAAAGAGATAGATTTTTCATAGCATCACTCCAGTTACATACAGAAAACAGCAGCTGCCTTTTTACGAAAAACAGCCACTGCTTTACTGCAACAGACTAAGATTGGATCAAAGCTCCTCCATCACATGGGCGCAGCGGGCGCAGAGGGTGGGATGGCTGTGGCTACTGCCCACAGTGACATCCTGCTTCCAGCAACGCTGGCATTTCTCCCCGTTTGCCGGTTTGGCGGTAATGGAGAGGCCCTCCATTTCCCCGGTGAATTCGCCCTGCCCATGGGCGGCTTCCACCTGGCTGACAATCAAGGTCATGGTGAGCTCTTCCTGATGGGCGGCGATGAAGTCATAGAGTTCGCCGTCGGCGTACAGCACCACGGCGGCCTCCAGGCTCTTGCCAATGAGTTTGTCCGCACGCTTCAGCTCCAGGGCTTTCTGCACGTCGGAGGTGATCTTCAAGATAGTGTCCCATTTATTCAGGAAGGTTTCGTCCGCCGAAACGGCAAAGGGTTTGCTCATTTCATTGAAGAAAACGTGTTCCTTCTCCTCATCTTGCGTATGGGGCATGCTCTTCCAGATTTCATCGGAAGTAAAGGCCAAAATGGGGGCGATAATCTTGGTGAAAGCGTTCAGAATCCGATAGATGGCGGTCTGAGCGCTGCGGCGGAGGGTGCTGGTTCTGCTTTCGCAATACAGCCGGTCCTTGCAGATGTCCAGATAGAAACGGCTCAGATCAATGGTACAGAAATTCTGCACGGCATGGTACACCAGATGGAAATCCATGTCCTCATAGGCTTTATATGCCTGCTCCATGAGCTGGTTGCACTTTACCAGCGCCAAACGGTCCAGCTCGGTGAGCTGATCCAGCGGAAGCTGATCGGTGTCGGGATTAAAGTCATAGAGGTTGCCGATCATATACTTGGCGGTGTTTCGGATCTTGCGGTAGGTGTCGGAGAGCTGCTTCAAGATCTCCTTGGAGATCCGCACGTCGGCGTGATAATCGCTGGACGCCACCCAGAGCCGGAGAATGTCCGCACCGAATTGATCGGTGATTTCCTGGGCTTCTATGCCGTTGCCCAGGCTCTTGCTCATCTTCCGGCCTTCGCCGTCCACCACCCAGCCGTGGGTGCAGACCGCCTTATAGGGGGCCTGTCCCCGCCAGGCTACGCTGGTGAGCAGGGAGGACTGGAACCAGCCGCGGTACTGGTCGGCGCCTTCCAGATACAGGTCGGCGGGCCAATGCTGATCCGGGCGTTGATCCAACACGGCGGCATGGCTGACGCCGGAATCGAACCACACGTCCATAATGTCGGTTTCTTTGGTAAATTCCTTACAGCCGCATTCGCAGGCAACGGAATCGGGGATAAAGTCCTTGACGTCATGGGTGTACCAGGCGTCGGCTCCTTCCCGGCGGAACAGGCCGCTGATGGCGGCAATGGTGGCGTCGTTGACGACGGGCTTGCCGCAGTCCTTGCAGTACAGGATAGGAATGGGAACGCCCCAGGTCCGCTGCCGGGAAATGCACCAGTCGCTGCGGTCCCGCACCATGTTGACAATCCGGCCCTCGCCCCAATCCGGAATCCACTTCACGTTGTGGATCGCCTGAATGGCTTCGTCCTTAAAACCGTCTACCGAGCAGAACCACTGCTGGGTGGCCCGGAAAATAATGGGCTGTTTGCACCGCCAGCAGTGAGGATACTGGTGGACGATCTTTTCCATGGCCAGCAGTGCGCCGGAAGCCTCCAGTTTGATGGCGATGGCTTTGTTGGCTTCGTCGGTGGTCAGGCCTGCAAACTCCCCGGCTTCTTCCGTGAGCTTTCCGTCTCCGTCCACCGGGACGATAATGGGAAGTTCGGGATAGTTTTTGCAGACTTCAAAGTCCTCTACACCAAAGCCGGGTGCGGTGTGAACGCAGCCGGTACCGCTGTCCAGTGTGACGTGGTCGCCCACAATCACCAAGGACTGACGGTCATAGAGAGGATGCTGCACCTTCATAAATTCCAGCTCTTTGCCGGTGAAGCTGCCTACCAATTCATAATCGGCAATGCCGGCGGCCTTCATGGTGACCTCCGCCAGCTCTTTGGCCATCACCAGGTACTGCTCCCCGGTCTTTACCAGGGTGTACTCATATTCCGGCCCCAGGCAGACCGCCACGTTTCCGGGAATGGTCCAGGTAGTGGTGGTCCAGATGACGAAGTAAACCTGTTCTTTTGGAATGCTCATTCCCGCAAAAACGCCCTTATCATCAGTGACCTGGAACTTGACATAAATGGAGCGGCAAGGGTCGTCCTGGTATTCGATTTCCGCTTCTGCCAATGCTGTTTTACAGTCGGGGCACCAATACACCGGCTTTAACCCCTTGTAGATGAAGTTGCGCTTCACCATAGCCCCGAAAATCTCAATCTGCTTGGCTTCAAATTCCGGCTTCAGGGTCATATAGGGGTCTTCCCAGTTGCCCAGCACGCCCAAGCGCTTAAACTGACCCTCCATCTTGCCGATGAAGGAAAGGGCGAACTCCTTGCAGAGCTTGCGCAGCTCCACCGGGGTGATGGACAGGGGGTCTACCCCATCTTTTTTCAGCGCCTTCAATTCAATGGGCAGGCCGTGGGTGTCCCAGCCGGGAACGTAGGGAGCCTGGTAGCCGCTCATGTTTTTGTACTTTAAGATGATATCTTTCAGCACCTTATTCATTGCGGTGCCCATGTGGACGTTGCCGTTGGCGTACGGCGGGCCGTCATGAAGGACAAACATGGGTTTGCCCTGGTTATGTTCCATAATTTTGTGGTACAGCTTTTCTTCTTCCCACTCCTTGATGAACTGAGGCTCTCGCTTGGGCAGATTTCCCCGCATGGGAAAATCCGTCTGCGGGAGGTTGATGGTCTCATTGTAATCCTGTGCCATGGGCTGCTTTTCTCCCCTATTCTTATGATGACTTTTTACTCGGCCAACTGCTTTCGCCCTCAGGTCTTGGGCAGATTGCCGCCGAATTGCAGATTATCAAACTTTCTGTGCTTTATTTTGAAGGTTTCCCCGGTTTCGAACTCCTGGGTTCCTTGGGCAGACGCCGGTTCCGAAACCGGTTCTGGCTGGACTTCCGGTTCCGGCTGCGGCTGGGCTTCCGGTTCCGGTTCAGCAGGCGCCTGCTCCGGCTGCGGGGCAGGCTCTTCCTTGTCGGGAACTGCCGGTTCCTCTACCGGGAGTTTGTCCAGCAGTTCAATATGGGCCCGGTACAGATCAATGATCTGGGCCTTAAAGCTGCCCACTTCCTTCTTCATTCGGGTCAGGCGGCGTTCTTCCTTTTCAATGTCGTACCGGTTCTGACGAATGATGTCCGCTACCTTCCGGTCGGTTTCTGCCACCCGGCGGTCGCTTTCTTCCTTCACCTGGGTGCGCAGTTCGTTGGCATAGGTTTCCGCTTCGTTTTTCAGGCTGGCTGCTTCCAGCCGGGCGCTGCTGAGCATTGCCTCGGCGTCCCGAGAAGCTTTGGTCGTGACCTGCTCTGCCTTGGCGTTGGCTTCCGCCAACACGCTCTTGCCCAGCTTCTGGGCGCCCAGCAGGGCTTCCCGAATGCTTTCTTCATCGTTGCGGTATTCCTCCAGCTTAGCCGCCAGAACCTTCATTTTTTGCTGGGAATCCTCCAGATCCTTCTGAAGCTGACGGATATAGTCCATCACTTCTCTCAAGAACACGTCTACCTCGTCGGCCTGGTACCCATGACGTCCCACCCGTTCAAAGGTAACATTGCGGATATCCTCTATGGTCATATAGCTGTTTCCTCCTTATTTCGTAAACTGTCAAATAAAATGCTTGATTTCCAAACAGATCCGTCCCCGGCGGGATCTTCCAGTTTCCTCCCCCACCAGGAATTTTCCCTTTCCCCGGACGGTCAGCCGGTCTCCCGGCGACACTGTCCGGCTTGCCTGGGTCTGGGGCAGGCCGTTTTGCAGAACTTTTCCGGCTTGAATCAGATCAGCCGAAACGGCACGGCTCACCGGCAGTGCGGCCGCCACCACGGCGTCCAGCCGCAGGGAAACCACCGACACCGTCTCACAGCGGTACTTTTGCTCCAGCACCACCCGGCTGCCGTCCCAACGCTGAGCCTGCACCCCCGCCCTGCCAATGCGGGTGATGTTCTGCACAGCCCAGTCCGCCAATTCTTCACACACTGCCGCATACGCCGTTCCCGGCTGGATCACAATATCTCCAACCGTTTCCCGCTTGATGCCCAGGCTCATCAGGCTGCCAAGCACATCCCGGTGGGAAAGCTCCATCTTCTCAGAAAAATCAAACCGCAGCACGGCAATGGGAAATTCCAACTGTTCCAAAGTGAGATAATCGGGACAAACCCCCAGCATCTGCCGCACGGCGCCGGAAAAGCCGCCGAAAAAGGCATGCCGCTCCGCCCGTTCCTCTCGAAGGATCTGCTGCGCCAGAGCAATGCCGGTCTCATCTAAAAAATGCGAAAAACGAGGATAGTTCTTCTCCCCCGCACTGCGGATCAAATCCCGCAGGCGGGCAGTAAGAAGAACTTCCTCTTTGCTTAACTGCTGCATAGCAATTAGAAGTAGACCCCGTTGTTTTCCAACTCATCCAACAGGTCGCCTACGATGTCCACGTTGTAAGGTGTAATGATAAAGGTATTGTTGGCGACCCGCTTGATCTGGCCGTTGTTGGCATACGCCACGCCGCTCAAAAAGTCCACCAAACGGCGGGCCAGTTCATTGCCGGCGCTTTCCAGGTTCAGCACTACGGTGCGCTTTTCATTTAAGTGGTCGGCGATGGCGCTGGCGTCCTGGAAGGTTTCCGGCTTCACCAGAACCACCTGAAGCTGCGTAGTGGCATGGATATTCACCACTTTATTCTTCTTGCCGCTTTCATCATAGTCATCGTAGTCCTGGGTTTTCCGGTTGCGGTTGACCACCGGTTCATTCATCATATCCTGCTGGTATACTTCATCTTCATCCTCGTCTTCAGGAATCGAAAACATAGTTCTTAATTTATCTCCCAATCCCATATCTGCTACCTCCTGTGTCTTTTAATGAATTCCTTGTTCTGTCCTTTGTGAGTAATCCCGTTTGCCAAACAAACCGGAGCCAATGCGCACCAAAGTGGAACCGTGGCGGATAGCGGCTTCAAAATCCCCGCTCATTCCCATGGACAGGACACTCATGTTTATATTATGTATGTTTTTCGCCCGAATGTCAATAAAAATCTGCTCCATTCGCTGCAAAAACTGTTCCGCATTCTCTGCGGGAGGGATACACATCAATCCCTGAACCGATAAATGCTCCATTTGAACCAATTTGGGAAGCACCCGGTACAGCTCATCGGGGGAAAAACCGCCTTTTGTTTTTTCTTCCCCAATGTTCACTTCCAGCAGCACCGGCATCACTAAATCATGCTTTGCCGCCTGCTTTTCAATCTCCAAAGCCAGCTTCTCCGAGGACACCGACTGGATCATGGCTACTTTGTCGATGATATACTTCACTTTATTGGTTTGCAGATTGCCGATAAAGTGAACCGTGGCGGGAAGGTACTGCTCCCGCTTATCCAAGTACTCCTGCACCTTATTTTCCCCCAGCAGGGTCAAGCCCTGACGAATGGCTTCGTTGACAGCGGGGGGCTCCACTGTTTTCGTCACCGCCATTATGGTGATCTCCCTGGGGTCCCTTCCGCAGGACCGGGCGGCTTCCTCCACCCGACGGCGGATCTCCGCCACCTGTTTCTGTACCGTTTCAGGAGAGGGGCATATTGTCATACACATCATTCCCATTCAAAATGACTTCATCGTAAAGCGACAGATAATCGCTGGCGCTAATCCCGTTTTCCGAATCAGACACCACATTGGCGTTGCTGATCAGGTAATCCGAAGTTTCATAAATGACATCTAATTTCTTGAATTTTACCACCTGGTTTTGATTTACATAAACTCCCAGTTCCCCATCGACCACCCGAACCGCTTCTCTGGGCACCTGAAGTCCGGAACCAGAAGTAAAGATGCAGTAGGCACTTTCCATTCGCAGGCTCATCAGGTCGCTGTTGACCATGGTACAGGAAAAAAGGATAGCGCTCTGGTCTTCAGAGACATTCACATTCACCGTCTCCACGGTTGCGGTGACGGTTTGGGCGGTGTTCCCATTGAACACCAACTGCACCGACTGGCCTTCGGAAAAACGGATAGCGTCGCTGGAAGAGAGTTTAGCCAAATAATACCATTTCGCTGAGCTCATGAGTTTACCCACGTTCTGTTGCTGATCCGTCACCGGCTGGGTAGCCAGAAGCTCGTCCACGGCTTCCACCGTCACCGTACCGATCATGGAGGTGTTGAGCACCGTTTCATAGCCGTCGGTTTTATTGGTGAAGTAACCGGAGGAGGGGGCGGTGATTTCCACCGAGGAGCCGGTCATGCTTGCCTGAAGGGAGGCGATTTGTGCATTCAGGTCGGCGATGATGGAAGAAAAATCCAAGGTTTCGTCCAACATCTTACTCTGTTGCAACAGCCTTTCCAGCAATGTGTCGGAATCATCGGAAAGGGTGTCGTAGTCCCCCATCTGAGCGTCATAAATCAGATTCAACTGTGCCCGCTGAAGGCTGGTGATGGCGGAGGAGGCGTTGATGGTTGTAGTGGCGCTTTCACTGCCCACCTCATTTAACAGATTCACCCGGCTGGTCAGGGTCTCAATCTGGATATCCGCCAACAGGTCGCTCTGGTTGGCGTACACCGTAGCCACGGTAGCGCCGCTGAGTACCTTTTGTGAATTTTCATATTCGTACTTCACCACACCGGTATAATCACTTTGAATCACCGTTTCATCTTTGAGCACCACCCCTTCCAGGGCAACTTCATCGGTGTAATCCACCATCTGCACCGTTTCGGTTTGATAAGGCTGATAGACGATCTGATAGATCTGGTAAACAAAAAAGATCACGCCGAACAGGCTCAGCAAAGCGATGACAAAACGGTTGAACAAAGAGTTCATGACTGCGGTCTTTCCTCCTTCGCATGGCAAGTCCTTGGTTTGTTGAGAGCGGCGGTACACGAAAACCGGAAACCTCCGCCACTGCGGACGCTTCCTCAGCCTGTCGAAAAAGATTCTTGATGTTTCCGGATTGACCCGCCCTCGGCTCTACGCCGTTGGGGCGGGCGGATTCCGGTTTGTTGTTTCCGCAACTTTT
>CAZWNI010000032.1:6598-11183 GCA_964635385.1 uncultured Oscillospiraceae bacterium | reverse complement strand
AATGGCCATAAAGATCGCCAACGCTTTGGGGTGCAGCGTAAGGGATTTTCTTCCAGAAGATTCCTCATCAAAAGAAACTGCAAGAATCGAACAAAATGACTATAAACACTATGGCCACGCTCCGCCCCGCAGTTCGGAAGAAGCGGAAAGGGAAGGGAAGCTATTACAACATTTTTACAATCTCAATGACCGCGGGCAGGAGGTAGCCGTTGACCGGGTGAAGGAGTTGGGAGAAATCCCAGGCTACCAGCGGAAAAAGGATTCCCCAGAAGATGAATGAAGGCCGGCGCTTTACCGGGATCGGGAAACACGGCTTTCAAAAACCTAACAAAACTTGAAATCTGAAATGGCAATGTGGTTTGTCAGATACCCCCACCGTAAGGGGGGTAACGATTCGTTATTTCCCCCAAAATACTACATCCAGGAAGGAGGAATCCGCCACGGAAAAGGCCGCCGTATACGCCCGCTTTTCTTCCGACAAGCAGACAGAGGACAGCATTGAAGCCCAGCTGCGGGCCTGCCGGGAGTATGCAGCCCGCCACGGCATGGAGATTGTGGAAATCTATGCCGATGAAGCAGTCAGCGGCAAGGGCAGCAAAACCGCCAAACGCAAGCAGTACCAGCGGATGCTGCGGGACTGCGAAAAGGGCGGGTTCTCGGTGATTCTTATCCACAAGTATGACCGGATCGCCCGCAACCTGGGGGAACACGTCAACCTGGAAGCCAGGCTGGAAGCCCTGGACGTTCGCCTGATTGCAGTGGCCCAGGACTTCGGCAACACCAAAGAATCTAAAATCATGCGGGCCTTGATGTATTCATTATCCGAATACTATATTGACAACCTGGCAGAGGAAACCCGCAAAGGCTTAAAGGAAACTGCCCTGAAAGCGAAGCATACCGGCGGATATGCCCCCTTCGGGTACGATGTAGTCAATCAGGAATACGTTATCAACCCCCTGGAAGCGGGGTATGTGCGCAAGATGTTTGACGCTGCCAGCAAGCGGCAGGGCTTCCGGCCGTTGATTCAGGAAATGGCAGCGGCGGGAATCACCGGCAAGCGTGGCAAGCCCATCAAATACCCCCAGATTTATGAAATCCTGCGCAATGAGAAATACACCGGGGTTTATATCTACAGCCCTACCCAGGAGAACACCAGAGAAGGACGGCGGACAAAACCAAACGCCATCCGCATAGAAAATGCCCTGCCGGTAATCATCGACAGGGCGCAGTTTGAGGAGGTGCAGCAGATCATGAACGAAAAGAAGCAGATGGGGCGGAAGGGCGGCCATTTGTGCAGTGGGTTGGTTTACTGCCAATGCGGGGCAAAGATGCACGCCAGCCGCAGCGCAAAGGGCAATTTCAGCCGCTTATACTATCGCTGTTCCGGCAAATGCGGCGCCCCCATGGTGCCCATGGAAGAGGTGGACGATGCCGCCCGGCGGTATTTGAAGAAGCTGCTGAATGAGAAAACCCAGCGGGAAATAGCGGACGCCCTGCGCCGGTATCAGGCCGGGGAAGGTTCCCGGATGGAAGAATTTAAGGCGGCGCTGCAAAAGCGCATTGAGCAGAAGCAGGAGCAGTACAACGCCCTTCTGGACAACCTGGCAGCCGGTTCTCTGCCCTCGGAAGTGGTGGCGGATATTGGGCAAAGGATGCAGCAAATCAAGGCGGAAATTGCCGTTCTGGAAGCCACTGAGCCGCCGAAGGATTTTACTGTGGAGACTATTCAAAGCTGGCTGAACGCCATCAAGGCCGCCCCAGATGAAGAGGGTGTACACCTGCTGGTGGAGCGGATCGAGGTGAGTTCGGACAAAGAAAAAACAGACTTCAACCTGCAAAGCACGTTGAAATCTGTGGGGTCCCCAAAAAGGCCTGACTTTTTGGGGAAAAGGAGGAGCAAAGGAGCAAGCGATTGATTTTTTATGGAATAAAAAATCGGAGCAGCGACGACTGCTCCGACGTGGTCGAGGTGACGGGATTTGAACCCACGGCCTCTACGTCCCGAACGTAGCGCTCTACCAAACTGAGCCACACCTCGATAACAGAAGGTATTATACCAAACCTTTTGGCTCTTGTCAACAAAAATTTTCAAACCATTTTTCTCCTCTCCCGGCACCTCTGAGAAAGGAAAAAGGCAGAACGAAACCTCTCGTTCTGCCTTGCTTGTTTCTTTCTCACGAAACGGCTTTTCCCCGAACATCACATGGACAGGTAGCTCTTCACCATGGCCTGGAGCAATTCGTCCCGATCCACATGCCGGATCAGCGCCCGGGCGTTGTTGTAGGTGGTGATATAGGTGGGGTCCTCGCTGAGGACATAGCCTACGATTTGGTTGATGGGATTGTACCCCTTCTCCCGCAGTGCGTCGTATACCGTGGTGAGGATGCGCTTCATTTCGTTATCCTTCTCATCCCGGACGGTGAAGGTCATTGTTTTATCGTTCATTCGTCCACCTCCTGATTTGGAATCTGCCCCCATTATAAATCATTTCGCACCGTTTGGCAAGGCTTATTGCCGCAGGGACACGCCGATTTCTTCCAGCTTTTTCAGTGCCTTGGCTACGGCGTTGTCGCAGTCCTGGTCGGTGAGGGTGCCGTCCGCCTTGCGAAGCACCAGGGAATAGGACACGCTCTTTTGGCCCTTGCCCACCTGGTCCCCCCGGTAGACGTCAAACAGCTCCAGCTTTTCCAGGAGCTTCCCGGCGCCGGCCCGAATGGCTTTTTCTACCTGGGCGATGGGCATCTCGTCGCTGCACACCAAAGACAAATCCCGGGTGGAGGCGGGGTACTTGGGCAGGGGATGGTAGGTCATCTCTTCCTTCTGGGCGGCGTACAGGGCGGCGCAGTCCAGTCTGGCCAGATACACCCGGGCGCCGATGCGGTAGTTGTCCAGCACCTTGGGGCAGGCCTCGCCCAGAATGCCGATCTGCACTCCATTCTTTTCCAGTAGGGCGCAGCGACCGGCGTGGAAGGTGGGGTGGTCGGTACAGGGGATAAACTCTACGTCCCGGATCCGCAGTACATTCAGCAGGGTTTGGACCATGCCCTTCACAGTGTAGAAGTCCGCCTGGTTGCCGTAAAGGCCCAGGGTGAGCTGTTTGCGCTCGTCGGGCAAAGGCTGGCCTTCCACGGGGTGGTATTCCCGGCCGATTTCATAGCACCAGAACCAGGGGTTGCGGTTGTTGTAGTTGCGGGCCAGGGTTTCCATCATGCTGGGCAGGGTGGTGGTGCGCATAATGCTGGTGTCCTCCCCCAAGGGGTTGGAGATCACCACGCTCTCCCGCAGGGGGTGACCCGCCGGCAGGTTGATGTTGTCGTAGTATTTGGGGCTGATGAAGGAATAGGTCATGATTTCGCTGCACCCCAGGCTCAGCATGGTCTGACCCAGCGTCCGCTCGAACTGCTGATAAGGGGTGACTTCGCCTCGGGCAATGCCGCTCATGACACTGGTGGGGATTTTATCGTAGCCGTAGATCCGGGCAATTTCTTCCGCAATGTCCGCCTTGTGGTGGATGTCGATGCGGTAGAAAGGGGTAATGATGGTGTCCCCTTCCAGGGTAAAGCCCAGGCTCTCCAGGGTGTTTACCATCTCTTCCCGGCTCAGGTCAATGCCCAGGAATTTGTTGATCCATTCTGCTTCCAGCTTGACGGTGTCGGGGGTGTGGTCGGCGTTGTCCACGTCGATGACCCCGTCCACCACTTCGCCGCAGCCCAGCTCTTCCACCAGCTGGCACATCCGCTCCAGGGATTCCGGGCAGCTTTCACTGCGCAGTCCCTTTTCGTACCGGGCGGAGGCGTCGGTGCGCATGCCCAGGGCTTTGGCGGTGAGCCGCACGCTGGGGCCGGAAAAGCAGGCGGATTCAAACACCACCGTCTGGGTGTCCTCCATAATGCCGGAGTATTCCCCGCCCATGACCCCGGCTACTGCCACGGCTTTGGCGTCGTCGGAGATTACCAGCATATTGGGGTTTAAGGTCCGCTCCACCCCGTCCAACGTGACGATGGTTTCCGCTTCTTTGGCCCGGCGGACAGTGATGGAGCTGCCCTCAATGTACCGCAGATCAAAGGCGTGGAGAGGCTGGCCCAGTTCCAGCATCACATAGTTGGTGATGTCCACCAGGTTGTTGATGGGCCGCACCCCGCTGGCACGGAGCCGTTCCCGCATCCACCGGGGGGAGGGGCCGATCTTTACATTTTTCACCACTCTGGCCATATACCGGGGGCAGAGGTCGGGAGCGTCCACCCGAACCTTCAGGTAGTTTTCAATGTTGTCTCCACTGCCCTTGACCACCGGCGGGTTCCATTTCAGGGGGACATGGTAGGTGGCGGCGGCTTCCTGGGCCAGGCCCAGCACGCTTAAGCAGTCGGGACGGTTGGAGGTGATTTCAAATTCCACGCTGGTGTCGTCCAGACCCAGCACTTCCTTGATGTCCTGGCCGGGGACACATTCCTCTTCCAGCAGGAAAATGCCGTCCTCGATGGCATAGGGGAAGTCTCCCTGGGTCAGGCCCAGTTCCCCCAGAGAGCACAGCATACCGTTGGATACTTCGCCCCGCAGCTTACCCTTTTTGATCTTCACCCCGCCG
>CAZWNI010000032.1:0-6588 GCA_964635385.1 uncultured Oscillospiraceae bacterium | reverse complement strand
GGCAGGGTGGAGCCGTCCAGGGCCACCGGAACCATGGCGCCGGGCGCCACATTGGACGCCCCGGTGACAATCTGGATGGGCTGTTCCTGGCCCGCTTCCACCTGGCAGACCACCAGATGGTCGGAGTTTTGGTGGGGCACGACACTGAGCACCTTACCTGCCACCACATTGTTGATTTCCGACCCTTCGGTTTCCCAGCCTTCCACTTTGGAACCGGACATAGTCATTTTATCGGCAAAATCTTTGGCGTCGGGGGCAATGTCCACATAGTCCTTCAGCCATTTCATGGATAAATTCATGGTATCTCTTCTCCTTTCCCCGCTTAGAACTGCTCCAGAAAACGCTTGTCGTTTTCAAAGAACAGCCGGATGTCGTCGATGCCGAAGCGGCGCATAACTACCCGCTCCAATCCCATGCCGAAGGCAAAGCCGGAGTATACTTCCGGGTCAACGCCGCAGTTTTCCAGCACTTTGGGATGGACCATGCCTGCGCCCAAAATCTCGATCCAACCTTCCCCTTTACACAGCCGGCAGCCCTTGCCGTGGCAGGCAAAGCACATGACATCGGTTTCGGCGGAAGGTTCGGTGAAGGGGAAGTGGTGGGGACGGAACCGCACCACGCTGTCCTCCCCGTACAGCTTTTTGATAAACAGTTCCAGGGTGCCTTTCAGGTCGCTCATGGTGATGCCTTTGTCCACCACTAACCCCTCGATCTGATGGAATACCGGGGAGTGGGTGGCGTCCAGGGCGTCGGAGCGGTACACCCGGCCGGGGCTGATCACCCGGATGGGGGGCTTGCGCTGCTCCATGGTGCGGATCTGTACCGGGCTGGTCTGGGTGCGCAGCAGGGTGTTTTCGGTGATATAGAAGGTGTCCTGGGTGTCCCGGGCCGGGTGGTTTTTGGGAATGTTCAACGCTTCAAAGTTGTAGTAGTCCAGTTCCACTTCCGGGCCGTCCACCACGTCGAAGCCCATGCCCAGAAAGATTTCCTTGATTTCGTCCATCACCAGGGACAGGGGATGTTTTTTGCCCAAATCAAACTGCTTGCCGGGCATGGTGACATCCAGGGTTTCCGCCTGAATCTGTGCCTGGAGCTGCTTTTCTTTCATCTGCTGGTGGGCGGCGGCGATGGCCTGCTCCAGTTCACTGCGGATCTGGTTGGCCAGTTGGCCGACCACCGGCCGCTGTTCGGCGGAAAGTTTTCCCATTTGCTTTAAGATGGAGGTGAGTTCTCCCTTTTTGCCCAAAAATTTTACCTTGATGTCCTCCACTGCCCGGCTGTTTTCCGCCTGGGCGATGGCGGAAAGGGCCTGGGTGCGGATCTGTTCCAACGCTTCTTTCATGAAGGTTCCTCCCAATCAATTTTAGTTTGCAGCAAAAAAGGCAGAAAAAAACGTCCCTTTTTTCAAAAAGGGACGGGTGCTGTCAAGCCCGCGGTACCACCCAAATTCACAACGAAACCGGTTGTGCGCTCGTTTACAGCCCGGTAACGGGGGCAGGCCGTTTGCGCCTACTGAAACCCACCGGTTTGTTCAGCCAACCGCTCTTTGAGGGAACCGGCGCCCCTTCCCCTCAGCCGCCTTTCAGCCGGGGGCGAATGTCTCTGGCAAGGGAAGTGGGTGGGCGCTTTTGCTCAAGTCACTGCGTGTAGATCGTGGATCATACTTTGCAGAAACAGTATAGCAAACTGCCTCCAAGATTGCAAGGGGTAAAATGCAAAAATCGGTTGCAATCCGGCTCCTGTTTGACTATAATAAAGGTTGACAAGTGATTTTGGGGAGTTTTTCCCCGGCAAGGAAGGTGCTTTATGGATATTTTTCACGAACAACTGGTCAAGCATCACCGCACCGCCGGCGATTACGTCAAGATTGTAGGCATTATCGTGGGGGCGCTGCTGCTGTTTTTGATCTTCGTGGTGGTGGTTCCCATGTTGGCGGGTTCTGCCGTGGGGATGACTTCCTCCATCTGCCTGCTGGTAGGGGTGGGGGTGCTGTTCGGCGCTTACTATCTGATTGTCAACACCGGCATCGAGTATGAGTACATTCTCACCAACAACGATTTGGACATTGACAAAATCATCGGCAAACGCAAGCGCCGCCGGCTGTTGACGGTGAAGGTGAGCAACTTTGAGGATTTCGGCATCTACCGCCCGGAGGACCATCGGGACCGGGGCTACACCAGCACCGTCCTCTGCTGCGGCGTCAGCCCCGGTGCAGGGGACCCTTATTACGCCGTGTTTGAACACGCTTCCTTCGGCAAAACCCTGCTGATCTTCAATCCCAACGATAGAATCGTGGAGGGGCTGAAAAAGAACATCAAGCCCTGGGTCTTGTCCAAAAGCAAAAAGTAAGTTTCCCAAAGAGCGGGCCGCCGGGCTTGCAAATTGGATTGATGAATATCTGCCCGCCTGGAATACCGGGCGGGCAGTTCTGTCCCAGGAGGTAGCAGTATGGTAGTGACAGTAGAACAAATGAAGCGGCTGGAAAAAAAGACGGTGGAGCTGGGCAGTTCTTATCTTCAGCTCATGGAGCAGGCGGGAAGCGCCGCCGCCAACCTGTTGGTGGAGCGGTATTTCCTCATCGGCAGGCAGGTGGTAATCCTCACCGGAAGCGGCAACAACGGGGGAGACGGCTATGTCATTGCCCGGAAGCTCCTCCAGCGCGGGGCTCAGGTTACGGTGATCCTCTGCAAGGGAATGCCCTCCACCCAGGAAAGCCAGGAAAACTTCCGGCGGCTGGACCGCAGCGAGATTCGGGTGCTGGACGCCGAAAAGCAGCAGAATCTCTCCTATCAGGCCCTCCGGGAAGGGGATTTCCTCATTGACTGCATCTTCGGCACCGGATTTCACGGCGCAGTCCGTGGCACGGCCTTGGAAGTATTAAAGCAGGCCAACCGGTGCGGCGGGGTGAAGGTGGCGGTGGACCTGCCCAGCGGCCTGTCCGGGGACAGCGGGGAGGTGGCCGGGGAGTTTTTCCACGCCGGTTTGACCATCGCCTTAGGGGAAAAGAAGCCGGTCCATGTCACCATGCCCGCCGCAGGCGGCTGCGGGGAGATCGTCACGGTGGACATCGGCATTCCCAAAGCTGCCTATGAGGGAATTGAAACCCATTACGGCAAGCTCACTAAGGAGCTGTTTGCCCGATTGGGACTGCCCCCGGTGCGGGAAGCCCAAAGCAATAAGGGCGCCTACGGCAAGCTGCTGCTGATCTGCGGCAGCGTGGGCATGGGGGGCGCCGCCCTGATGGCAACCCAGGCCGCCCTGCGCTGCGGGGCAGGGCTGGTGAAGCTGGCCACGGTGGAGCAGAACCTGTTTGCCGCTTACCCCCAGATTCCCGAAGCGGTAACCATTCCCCTGAAGGCCGGGGAGGACGGCGCCATTTCCCAAAGTGAAATTCCCCGGCTGCTGGAAGAGGCGAAGCAGGCAGGCGCCGTGGTGTTCGGCTGCGGGCTGAGCCAGAGTCCGGCTTTGGAAGAGCTGCTGGAAGGGCTGCTGGAACATTGCCCCGTCCCTTTGCTGATTGACGCCGATGGCATAAATCTTCTTGCCAGGCACATAGAATGGCTTAATCATCGCTGCGGGCCGGTGGTTCTCACCCCCCATCCCGGGGAAATGGCCCGGCTCTGCGGCAAAACCATCGCTCAGATTCAGCAGGATCGGGAGCAGACAGCCCTGTCCTTCGTCCGGGAATACCCGGTGGTGCTGGTGCTGAAGGGGCATAAGACCCTGGTGTACGACCCGGCGGGGTGGCTGTGGGAAAACACCACCGGCAACCCCGGCATGGCCCGGGGCGGCAGCGGAGATGTGCTGGCCGGAATGATCGGATCGTTTTTGGTGCAGCCCGGCTATACCCCCGGACAGGCGGCGGCCTTTGGGGTGTACCTTCACGGTCTGGCCGGGGATTTGGCTGCGGCGAAATACAGCCAGTACGCCATGCTCCCCACCGATCTTATCCAGACCATTCCGGAGGCGTTTCTGAGCATCTTGACCTGAGGTGATTGGATTGGCCCATGCGCACGCTCATTCCTCGAAAACCCGCAAAAAGCTCTGGCTGCTGCTGGCAGGCGCAGTGGCTGTGGGGCTGGGGATCTTCCTGATTCTCTTTTGGATCACCCGCCCCACTGTGCCGGTGTCCACCCAGGGCGCTCTGGATGGGGACGCCTCCTTTACCTGTACGGTAAACCTCCACACCGGTGACTTTGACGCCACCGGCACTCTGGAGCGGCTCCAGCCGGGGCAGTACCGCTTTACCCTCTCCCAGCCCAAGGAACTGGAAGGCCTGGTGGTTCAGTACGGGGAGGAAGGACTGACCCTTTCCTACTACGGCCTGGAGTTTGCCGCCGACTTGGAAGGGCTCAACCCCAAAAACCTGGCGGCGGTGCTGCCTATGCTGTGGGAAGCCTGCTGCACCCCGGAGGGCCTGACCTGGGAAGGGGATACCCTTACCGGCACTGTGGGGGAAGCGGAGTTCACCGCCCTTTGCAGCGAGGAAGGGGGCTTGACGGAATTTACGGTGGAGGACTACAACCTCACCGGCACCGTCACTGACTTTGCATGGCTTCCGGATTCGGAATAACCCCCGGCGGTCCCTTTTGAAAACCGCCGGGATAACGGGGAAAATACCCCTGCAATCCACCAAAAGGACGTTTGATCACTATGGAGAATTTAATCTATTCCCTCAACGCCACCATTCCCATTTTTCTGGTGATGGTGTTGGGGTATCTCTTTTATAAAGGGAAGCTGCTCAACGATAATTTTGTCTCTATCGCCAATAAATTCGTCTTTCAGGTAGCCCTGCCGGTGATGCTGTTTTGCGATCTGCGCACCATGGATTTGGAGGAAAATTTCTCCTGGCCCTTTGTAGGCTTCTGCTTTGGGGCCACCTTTTTGATGTTCGCCTTGACCTGGATCGGGGCGGAGCTGGCCTTTCAGGACAAACAGATGGTGGGCAGTTTCGTTCAGGGCGCCTGCCGGGGAAGCGCCGCCATTTTGGGCATCGCCTTTGTGGTAAATATGTTCGGCAGCGCCGGCATGACCCCTTTGATGATCTTTGCCGCAGTGCCGTTGTTCAACGTCTTTTCGGTGGCGGCCCTGTGTATCCACGGCCGGGACGCCGGGCAGAGCAAAGGGACTCAACTGAAAAAGACCCTGCTGAACATCTTGAAAAACCCCATTATTATCAGCATACTCATAGGGCTGGTGTTTGCCTTTTTCCGGATCCCCCTGCCGGAGATTGTAGACTCCACCTTAAACCTGGTGGGAGCCATCTCCACCCCTCTGGCGTTGATTGCCATAGGGGCAGGGTTTTCCTTTGCCGGGGCAAAGAAGGTGTGGAAACCGGCGGCAGTGGCGGTGTTTATCAAGCTCATTGTCCTGCCCGGGGTGTTTCTGCCCATTGCCGCCTGGATGGGTTTCCGCAACCAGGAAATGATCGCCGTGCTGATTATGCTGGGCAGCCCCACCACCCCTACCAGCTACATTATGGCCAGGCAGATGGCCGGGGAAGGGGATCTTTCCGGCAGCATTGTGGTCATCGCCACCCTGTGCAGCGCCGTCACCCTCACCGGCTGGATCTTTGTGTTGAAAAGCCTGGGACTGCTGGGGTGAGCGAAGGGTTTGGAACTTTGTAGTGCTGTGTTTTTCAGACGAAAAAATCCCCGCTTGCCGAAAGCGTGATTTCCGTGGCTCTTTCTCCTAAAATCTTGCAACCGCCTGTTTCTTGTGATATAATGTAAAATAAGGCTTTTTATAAGGTCCTCTTCTCGCTTGGGAAGCGGACCCTTTTGCGACTTTGGTGAGAAAAGAGGAATGTGAAATGGCATTTTCCCGCTGGCGGCTGCGGCCGGTGGAGGAGCAGCAGATTGAACAACTGGCCGCCCGGTGTTCTCTCCCCCCTTTTATAGCCCGGCTTTTGGCGGGGCGGGGCTATACCCAGCCGGGACAGGTAGAGCAGTTTTTCCAGACGGAATCGGAAGTGCTGGAAGACCCGCTGTCTCTTCAAGGAATGGACGCTGCCGTGGTGCGTATCCGAAAAGCGCTGGAAGAGGAAGAACAGATTGCCGTTTATGGAGATTACGACTGCGACGGCGTCACTGCTACCGCTTTGCTCACCGATTATCTTCAGACATTAGGCGGCCGGGTGATTTCGGTGCTGCCTCACCGGCAGGGAGAAGGGTACGGCTTGAACCGTACTGCGCTGAAGGGGTGTCAGCAGCAGGGAGTGACCTTGCTGATTACCGTGGACAACGGCATTTCCGCCTTAGATGAAGTGGACTATGCAAAGGAACTGGGCATTGAGGTAATCGTCACCGACCATCATGTGCCCGGCGCCAAACTGCCCGACGCCCTGGCCGTTATTGACCCGCACTTACAGCCGAACTGCACCCCCTTTTGCGGGGCCGGGTTGGCGTTAATGCTGGCGGCAGCCCTGGAAGACGGGGATGTGGAATTTATTTTAGATCAATATGCGGATCTGGCTGCCCTGGGCACCATCAGTGATGTGGTGCCGTTGGTGGAGAGCAATCGGGCTTTGGTGCAGCGGGGGCTGCCGCTGATTGGACAGGGACAGCGCCCCGGATTGGCGGCGTTGCT
>CAZWNI010000031.1:0-11566 GCA_964635385.1 uncultured Oscillospiraceae bacterium | reverse complement strand
CAGGTGCTGAAATTGGAAGAATCTTCAAAATCTTCGTTGGAACAGGAGGAGAATCCGGAGAATGAGCGGATTGCCGTTACGGATTCCTCTGCGGCAGAGGTGGAAGAAGATGAGATGGATGATGATTTTGAATTTTGAGTTGTAACCTCGGACATGATGTCCGAAAAAGCAACCAACAAGGGGGAACATCATGAAATACATTCGTGCGTCTCCGTAATAAGAGCGTCAAATACTCACAGGAGAACCGTGCTGCAATAACGCAGCACGGTTTTTGTTTTGTCAGAAAATTGTACTCGGACATCATGTCCGAGGGAAAGGAACGACTATGGAAACAACAATGAAAAAACAAAAACTGCCCACCGTTGGGGTGGCCAGTCTGGTGGTCAGCCTTTGCAGCATTGCCCTTTGCTGGACAGGAGCTTTGGGGGTAATCCTGGCTGCGCTGGGTTTGGCTTTGAAGCTGAAAACCAGAAAGCAGCTGACGGAATACCATAACCTTTTTGATTATGTGTACTACGGAAAAATCAAAAAGAAACTGGATGTATCCGGGACAGACAGCCGGGCGAAATACTGCTGGGTCGTTCAGATTGTGGCTTTTATCGGCCTGCTGCTGTCCTGCATCTACCTGGCAGGACACCTGATTTTGCTGGCGCTCCTGTGCCAGCAGTAACCGTTCGTTGAATTGAAAGGGGTAAAACCATGTTGAAACAAAAAGCAATTCGAAAGAAGTTCATTTATTATCTGGCCGCAGTGCTGGTCACCATGATACTGATGAGCCTGAGCGGCATTCTGGTGTCAGCCGCAGCAGTGGACGTCAGCCCGCTGACCACTGCGGTCACGGATTTTGGCACCACGCTGCAAAGTTTTGGAGCGCCGCTGCTTTTGGTTGTGCTGATCATAGGAGGCATCTGCTTCATGGGCGGGCAGCAGGGCCGTGCCCTCGGTAAGGTTATAGTGTTAGGCGGAGTCATTGGCTTTGCCGTCATTGCCTTTGCCACCAATATTGTCAGCTCCCTGCAAAGCATCCTCTCTGCTTCCGGAGGGGCCGCATGAGCGCTAAAAACCCCCGCTTGCCGCTAAAGCAGAGGGGCAGGAATATCCTCCGAAGGGTCCGCAGGAGCGCCAAAGAACTCCGCAACGATTTGCGTGGTCAGGGGGAGGAGCAAAAACTGCTCCCCCTGAACCATATTTTATCCAGCAAGCCCTTCATTGTCGCAGCCTGCGGTGTGGTGACGGTGGTTGTGCTCCTGGGCGGTACGGTGCTGGCCAACTTCCTGACCGGGTTGTCCGGCCTCTTTGCCGGAGAAAGCATCCATTACTTTGCTTTTTCCTGGGACTATCTGTGGTGGTACCTGGTTTTGCTTCTGATCAGCGCCATCCTGTGCGGGCTGTTGTGGTATAAGCTGCGCATCTCTTTCCAGGAGATGAACGTTGGGCAGAAAGGGCATAACCGCTTTGCCACGCTGGAGGAAATCCAGCAGCGGCTGCTGGCCATTTCGGAACGGGACGAAAAATTTGACGGCCCCGGTGGATTGCCGGAAATCCGTCAGGGGAAGAAGCTCTACATCCAGAACCAGATCCAGAACAACCTGATCGTGGCCATGACACGGGCCGGGAAAGGCGAAACCCTGGTGATTTCCAGCATGGAGATTTACAGCCGGGCGTCCGTCAAGCAGAGCATGGTCGTCATTGATGTAAAGGGGGAACTGTCCAGAGCGGCGATCCCCCAGCTGCTGGAGCGGGGATATGCCATCCAGCTGCTGGATTTCATTGACCCGAAACACTCCATGCACTGGAACCCGCTGCACATAGCCCTGGAGTATTGGCAGCAGGGGGACCCGGCGGCAGCGGAACAGGTGTGCGCCACCATTGGCGCAGCCCTTTACGAAGACCCCAACGCCAGGGACCGGTTTTGGGTGGACGCTCCCAGGGATTTGTTTGCGGCGGTAGCGCTGGCCCACCTGATCGACTGCGGCAAAGAGCATCCGGAACAGGTGAATATGGCGTCGGTGGCCCGGTTTTTAATGCGCATGGGAGGGGAAACAAACCGTGCCGGTTCCGCTTTGGAACAGTTTTTTGCAAAGCGGGATTTTTCCGACCGGGCAAAGATGAAATATTCCACCATCAAATTTGCCGGCGGTTCCGGGAAAACCCTGGCCGGTGTTTTGTCCATTGCTTCCTCGAAGCTGACCATGTTCACGTACGAATACTGCACCATGGTGACCACCACCAACGACATCTGGTTGAACCAGATTTCATCAAAGGAGAAGCCGGCGGCAGTCTTTCTCCGTGTGCCCCACTATGACCGCACCTTCTACCCCATTGTAACCATGTTTATCAACCAGGTGTACTTCTACTCCGAAAAACGGGCCGGAGAGGAAACCAAGGGCATTCTGCCCCGGCCCATTAAGGTGGTGGGGGACGAAATCTTCAATGCACCGCCTATCGATGACATTGAAAACAAGGTGTCCGCTGCGTTGGGCAGCGGGTTTTCCTTCGATTTCTATGCCCAGAGCTTTGAGCAGATAGAAAAGGTGTACGGAAAAGAAGCGGCCGCCATCATCGAGGACAACTGTGCCTCGCAGTTTTATTTGATGTCCGGCATGGAAGCCACCCGTGAAAAGGTATCCAAAGACCTTGGGAATTACACCATCAAAAATGTGTCCCGAATGGGAGAACGGTTGAGCCTTGGCAAAAACATCACCGAAAACTACGAGGAACGCCCCTTAAAAAGCGCTGCGGAACTTAAAGAACTGGAGGAAGGGGAACAGATTGTCATCCACAAACTGCATCGCCGGGATCTGAAGGGCAATAAAATCAAGGCGCTGCCGGTGTTTGCCCATGGGGATACGGCTTTGGTGTACCGGCATGAATATTTGCCGGACTGGGACCCGCAGCAGGACATTCCCTACGACAAACTCGACATAAAACCGTTTGCGTTTGACGAAAAGCGGCTGCTTTATCAACCCCCGGCGGAGCTTCCCCAGGAGAAATCCCCAGCAAACGTCCAGACTGTTCCAAACCCAAACCCAAACACAAACACAGCGCCGGAAGATTCCGGGCTGCCTTCTATGCCCCCGACCAGGGAGCAGCAACAGTTGTTTTTGGATGGGCGTCTGGCCAGGGAAGTGCTGGGCGGATATTATTCCGCTTTCCAAAACAACCTTCATCTGTCGGACGCAGACTTCACCCTGGGAGAGATTGCCCAGAACCTGGCAAACCAGTATAACACGGGCGATATTTCAAAGGAAACCTACGAAAAACTATGGACCATATTATCTCAAAAGGGGGTGGCTGAACTTGGGTGAAGATCAAATCTTAGAGACGCTGGTGGCGCATCAGGATCTGTTTTCCACCACCCAAAGCATCTTTATCCTTCCCTTCCGGCTGGTGGGCTATGCCCTGATCCATGGCCTGGCCTGGCTGGTGGGAGCCTTTGAAGAAGCCATTCAAACTCTGCTGGGACACCTGGACTTTTTTTCCAACACCCTGGTGCAGGAATGGTTCGGCAGCGCTCAGGTCATTGCCTGGGCGCTGCTGATCATCGGGGTGGTCCTGCTGGGGTATCAGCTTCTGATCAACCGAAACCGGGAAAAAAGTCACATTCCCATCAATATCCTGCTCTGTCTGCTGGTCATTGTAGGAATGCCCACGTTGTCCAGCCAGATGGCGCAGCTTACCAGCGCTGCCACCTCTGTCTTAATGGGTACCGGGGACAGCACGCTGGCTGAAGAACTGACCAAAACCTTCATCAATGACAACAAGTACATTATTGAACACGGCTTTTCCACCGAAGCCCTGGAGGCGGGCAATGAAATTGCGGCGGACAGTATCTTTGACATTGATGTGGGAGAGCTGTTAAAACCGGAGGACATCGACATTCCCTCAGACCAGACCCAGTATGGGGATATTTTGGAATGGCATTTGGGCACCACCGTGACCGGTGAGAAATACCTGGTGGAATCGGATATGGGCGGAGCCTGGATTGTGGGGGACTCTTTCTCCGAATGCTATTACCGGTACCAGATCGACTGGTTTGTACTGATTCTGGTTTTGGCGGGACTTTTAATCTGTATGGTGTTTACGGCCATCAAGGTGGGGAAAATCATCTTCCAGATTGTGTATAACATTTTCTTCACCATCTTTGTGGCCCCGGTGGATATTGCCGGGGGGCAAAGGCTGAAAAAGTGTGTGGAAGAAGTAATTTATCTGTACCTGACCCTGATGTCCATTGCCCTGATGTACCGGATTTATCTGATCGGGGTGAGCTGGGCGACTGGTACCTTTAGCGGACTGACCCTGGCCGTGGTGCTTTTGGGGATGTCCTGGGGCCTGGTCGACGGCCCCAATCTGGTGCAAAAGCTGTTTGGGATCGACGCCGGGCTGTCCAGTGTGGCCAGTGGGCTTCAGTCCATTTATTACGGCAGCCGGATCGCCAAGGACATGGGCCAGGCCGTTGCGGGCCTGGCCAAAAAAGCCGGATCGGTGGGGGCTTTTGGAGCCGGTATGATTGCCGGCGCATACAGATCGCAGCAGAACCCGGCCTTTAACAGCCAAAACGATCGGAACGCCAACTCCCCCTATACCAGCGACCAGTTGAATCAACAGGAGCGGGGCAGGCTGGGCGGCGGCGATTCCATCACGCCGTCCGATGGAAACAGCCCCAATTCTTCCGGGGATTCCGGAACCGGGGCGTCTCCCGGCGGACAGAACGGGCGTCAGGGCGACGCACCCGCCAATGCTGCCCCGGCACACGATTCCATGGAACCGCAGAGCGCCGGTTTTCAGGAGCAGAAGGCACAGCAGGAAACCGAACAGGCGGTGTACGGCACAGGTTCCAGGTCAACGGAAACGCCGGAGCAGGCCGTCTACGGTTCGGGAGGGGAAACCCGGCAAGGGGCAGGGACCCAGGCGTCCCAGCAGGCCCGGCAGCAGGAAGCGGCCCAGGCCGTCTATGGCTCCTCATCCAGCGCCGGCCATGCTCCCTCCGGACAGGGAGCTGCACCCTCCCAGGCTCGTTCCGGAGCAGCCGGACAGAGGGCGGAAACCCGCACGCTGGGGGATGTGGTTCGAGGCTCTGCGGCATATGGCTCCCGCCAAAGCACAGCGCAGGACGGACGGTTCTCCTTCATTCGGACCGCTTACCAGATCGGGCAGAACACCGCCATCCAGGACGTCCAGCGTGGACGGCAAAACATCCAGCGGCTGCAACAGCGCCTGGACGGAAATCACAATAACGGGGAGGAAACATGAACTATCAATATCAATATCAAATCCCAAGAGAAATCAACAGCGAAATCAAATTTGGACGTTTTCTCACCATGACCAACCTGGTTGTGGGGGTGTTGGCGATGATGGTCGCCATGCAGCTGCAAGAACAGGTGGCGTCTGCCTGGCGGCTTTTGTTTCTCATCTACGCTTTGCTGCTGACGGTGCTGGCGCTGCTGCCCTGCCGCACCAATCCAGGGCGCAAATACGCTTCGCTGATCATGCTGCTGGCCGTCAAGAAACGGGCGGTCTGGCACCCCATCGAAAACCCGAATTTTGATTTTGAATTGGAGGAGTTTTATGTCAAAGCCCAAAAAATTTAAGCCGCCCAAGGTTCTGTCCCAAACCACGGAACTGATCCCGGTGGTGGATCTGGAGGAGGTGGTGGAGGGGCAGTTTGCCTTTCGCACCAAGGAAAAAGGCTACCTGGATTTGGTGGAGATTCGCACCAAAGACCTGAACGCCCAGCGCAGTTACGATACGGATTTCGACTTTATCTCCTTTTCCGCTTTTTTCAAGGCCTATGCCCCGGACTGCAAGCTGGTGTGTATGCACTATCCGGTGGATACCTTCCACCAGATCGACGCTGTGGACCGCCTTTTGAGGCGGATGCAGCCGGCAGAAGACCAGCCGGAGGAAAATCCCAACTCGGACATCATGTCCGACCTGACGGCGGAGCGGCAGATTTTAACCAACATCCATGACAAGTTCGAATCTCTGGAGTTTTACCTGCTGTTTTGGGGAGAGGACAAAAACTCCTATCTGGAACATCTGCGGCTGTTCCAAAATTTCCTGATTCAAAAAGGGCTGGCCGCCGCCTTAAAGCCCCGGAAAAAGATTGCGATTCTGCGCAAGCTGTACAATCTCCCATCCAGCCTGGCCCAGTCCAATTTTGGGGAGGTCCCTTTGGGAATCCCCCCGAAAAAAGAGTACAACCCCTGGCTGCTCCATGCCATCCAGCCCCAGGGAGGGATCAGCTTCTGTTCGGAGCGGGAAGTGAGGGCCGGGGACGGGTACGAAATCTGCATCCACCTTTACGATTACAAGGACCAGGTGGGGTTCGGCTGGCTCCAGGACATCCTGATCTGGGAAAGCGCCGTGGCCACCGTGGACATTGCCAGCGTGGATAAGCTGAAGTCCCTGGAAGACATCAACCGGTCTTTGGAGGAACAAACCAGCCGGTATACCCAGGCCAGGCACGAAACGGAGAAAATTGACGCCAGGAAGATTTACGAGCAGCTGCAAGACCTGTACGAATCCATGACCAGCATGGGGGAAGTGCTCAAGTACATCGACATTCGAATTTATCTCTTTGACAAAAGCCTGGAAAAGCTCCAGGAGCGCACCGCCAATGTCATCACCAACATTGAAAGCCGTGGGTACAAAGCCACGGTGTTTTTGGAGGAAAACGGATGGGAGTGGCAGAGCCTGCTTCTCCCCTACTCCGGGCAGCAGAACCTTCCCAACCGCCGCCGGTGCCGCAGCCTTTCCAGCGAAGCGCTGGCGGCGGGGTATCCCTACCATTACAGCAGCCTGCTGGACCCCTACGGCCTGTATTTCGGCTACACCCCCACCAAAGGCACCATCCTGTTCGACCCCTGGCAAAACAGCGAAAAACGGATGTCCTACTGCGCCATCCTTCTGGGCAACATGGGAGCCGGGAAATCCACGGCCATGAAAAAGCTGATGAAGGGGGACGCCATTAAGGGGAACTTCATCCGGGGGTTTGCCACCAACAAAGAATATGTCCCTTTGCTGGAACATTATCACGGAGTGGGGATCAACCTGGACGGCTCCGATGGGGTGCTGAATATCCTTCAGGTGTACAAGACGGACGAGCAGGAAGCCAGCGCCTTCCTCAAGCACATTTCCAAAGTGCAGACCTGGTACAAATTCCTCTGCCCGGAAGCGGACACCTATGACCTTTCCGAATTAAGCTCTTTGCTGAAAAAGTTGTATGAAAAGCACCTCGGCTACACCCACAGCACGGTCAACACCCAGAAAATCACCGGGTTGGAGCCGGGGAAATACCCGATCCTTTCAGACCTGCTTACCGTCGTCCAGGCGGAAATCTATCAGTCTGGTTCCCGGAACAAGCGGTCCGATATTTCAGATTCCCACTTCCATCGGGTGGAACAGATCGAGCTGGTGCTTCGGAACATTGTGGAGAACTATGGCCGGGTGTTCAACGGCCACTCCACCCTGCGGCACTTTGAAGACGAACAGATTGTGTTCTTCAATGTGGAAAACCTGAAATCCTATGGAGACGCCGTGTTTGACGCCCAACTGTTCAGCGCCTTAAATCTGCTGTGGGACAACCTGATCCACGTCGGCGGGCCGCAGTTCCATGCCTTCAACCAGGGGGAGCTGGACATCCGGGACGCCAAAAAGTACATGATCTACATGGACGAAGCCCATGTCTTTGTCAATTCCAGAAAACTCACTGCGGTGAACTACCTGGACGCCTATGTGCGGGAGAGCCGGAAGTTTTTCGGCGGCCTGACCATGGCCAGCCAGTCCATTACCGATTTCCTGAAGGAAGGGTCGGACACGGCAGGCATTGAGGCCATCAAGAATCTGTTCAGCCTGGCCCAGTACAAATGGCTGCTGCAACAAAACGGGGATACCCATGACGCTTTGCAGACGGCCTTCCGGGGACAGCTTCCGGAGTATTACTTGCAGGAGATTCCCAAGTTTCCAAAAGGCGACTGTGTGCTGCTCACCGGCAGCGACGCCATTCATTTCCACATTCTGATTTCGGAGGAAGAAAAGCGCCTCTTTGCCGGGGGCGCTTAAAGGAGGGACGGATATGAGCCGAAAAAAGAGAACCATCCTTGTAACGGTAACCGCAGCGACCTGCACCGTGCTGCTGGGCATACTGGCCTGGCTGGCTGTGCTGGTGCTGCAAACAGGGCCGCTTGGCACCTCGACCACTACGGAGCTGGGAACGGAGCATCAGATTTACGCCACCAAGGTGATTGAAATCTGTGAGTACGACGCTTCCGGACAGCTGATCAGCCGGCAGCTCTTAAACCGTGATCCAACCACGTCGGAATGGGCGCTGTTCCGTTCCGCTGCCTCGGACGAATAGGGGGCCGTCCCATGAACCAGGAGAATGCGCAGCTGGCCCGTGCCGGAAAAACTGCGGCAAAGACGGTAAAGAAAACCGGAAAGATAGGGAAAAAGGTCATTTACATTGCAGCGGGGATTCTGGGAACGCCCGCCCTGCTGTTTTTTACCATCCTGATTTGCGTTGCGGTGGTGGTATCTTCCATTGGCGGGACGGGTTCTACCAGCAGCTATGAGCTGGGGGACGGGGTGTTCAGCGCAGAGGTTCAGAGTTACGAATCCACCCTGCGGGACGCCTGCAACAAGTATGGGCTGTCCCCTGCTTTTGTTCCCCTGCTCCAGGCGGTCATGATGCAGGAATCCAGAGGCATCGGGGAAGATCCCATGCAGGCGTCGGCCAGCGGGTACAACACCCTGTACCCGGACGGGATCACCGACCCGTACTACTCCATCGACTGCGGCGTCCAGGCGCTGCGGGACTGCATTCTGGCAGCCGGTGTGGAAAGCCCCCAGGACTTTGAGCACATCCCCCTGGCTCTTCAGGGGTATAACTTCGGGGGCGGTTACATCACCTGGGCGCTGGAAAACTACGGCGGCTACACCCAGCAGAATGCAGTGGAGTTTTCTCAGATGCAGGCGGCGCAGCTGGGATGGGATTCTTACGGCGACACAAGCTATGTAGAACATGTGCTGCGCTATTACCCCTACTACACCACCGTAAATTCCATCTACATCATTCCCCTGCCGGAAGGCAGTTACACGGTCAGCGACTGGTACGGCTGGCGCACCTTAAACGGGGAGGAACAGTACCACAAGGGCATTGATTTTGCCGCCGCTGCCGGGACGGACGTGTATGCGGCTGCTTCCGGCCAGGTCATCTGGTGCGGCAGCGACGCCAGCGGATACGGCACCTACGTCATCATTGCAGACGACAGCGGGCGGGAGAATTATTATTGCCATTTGCAGGATTATACCGTGGAGCTGTACCAATACGTCTATCAGGGGGAGGTCATCGGCCATGTGGGCAGCACCGGGGACAGCACCGGGTCCCACCTCCACTTTGAAATCCAGGAGGGCTATGAATCGGTGGATCCGTTGGAGTATCTCCCCCTGGAAAAAACAGAATAACCCGGATATGTTACAGTTCAGTCGGACATGATGTCCGAGGGAAGGAGTTTGTTATTTTGAAGAAAAAATTTCTCATTGCAGTGATTGCCCTGCTGGCGGCAGCCGGATTGGTGGGGCTGTGCTTCTATCAATATTACCTCCAAACCAACCCGATTTTGGTGCTGCCGGAAGAAGAAACCGTTTCCAATCCTTACGGAGAGGTTTCCACGGCGGAATCTTCCGCCAGCTCCGCCTCCAGCACCTCCTCTTCGGAGGATTCCTCTCAAACCAGCCAAACCAGCATGGAAGAAATTGCGGAGGTTGCTCAGAATTTTCTGACGGCGTACTACACCCTCAATTCCGACGAAAACAACGTCATGGACTATGGGGCGTACTTTGAGACCTACGAGCCTTATCTGGATGAGGAAGGGAAAACCAATCTGGCCATTAACCGGACCGGCGGGGAGGGGGCCAGTGTGACGGTGAACTATGACGTTGACCTGCACACAAACCCCATGGCGGTGAAGGTTGCCAGCTGCACCCCTTCCGGCAGCCAGGCGCAGGTACTGGCCATATCTGCCGTATCCTCCACCACCGGGGATTATACCAGTTACATGGGACGGCTGGCGCTGCTGGATTTACGGTACACAGAGGAGGGCTGGAAGGTGCGTGACATCATCCAGGAAGTGTACCTGACCTGGGACGAAGACCTGGCCCAGTTCTTTTAAGGAGGGAGACGCAAATGGATTGGAACCTGAAAGCCCTGCCGCAAAAACTGGAACAGAGGCTGAAAGCCAACCGGGGGAAATCGCTGCAAGCCAGGCTGTTTCGCCCCAGGCGCATCCAGATCATCCTGGTTCTTTCCGCCCTGATTTTAGTGCTGGCACTGTTTTTGTGCAGCAATTCCCTCGCTTCCTTTGGGCAGCGAGATGTCATTACGCTGACGCCTTTGGGGTCCTCTGCTGCCGTGGACGAGGATACCCAGGTGTCGTTGATCCGTTGGGAGTACGATTCCCAGCAGCAGACCATGGAATTTGAACTGGATGTGGACACCACCTATCTGGACGACAACATCCAGTTCGGCGTGAATCTGTTGGCCGGCAGTGAGACACAAATTACACTGAAGGCAGCTTATTACTGCGACACCTTCCTGGTGTTTCAGGCCAAGAATGTACCTCAAGCAGCCTATTATCAGATTTACTGCGTGGTGTCGGTGACCGGTTCAGACGGAACGACGAGCCAGTATCAGCTCTCCTTTTGGGGGGCGGAAGACAGCGTGATCCAGCAAACCGATTCCCTGAATCTGGACAAGACAGAGAAGGAATATTTGCTGGCGTCTTACACGGCGAATTACAATTTGCTGCTGGAACAGCTGGAAGAACTGACCCAACAAGAAGACTATTTGACAGCGCAGATTGCGTCGGCCCAGGCCCAGATCACCACTCTGCAAAACGCCCTGGACAGCATGACCAGCGCCGAACGCTCTCAGGCCAGCGCCCGGATCACCAGCCTTCAGACCCAGCGCAGCCAGGATGAAACCACCCTGAAAACGGTGCAGCAGAGCATATCCGACACGGAGCAGGAAATGGCGGCGTTGCAGGAAAAGGCCAGTGTGCTATAAGGTGGTGAGAAGGTGTCGGAAATTAAAATCCGAGGACTGGACCCGGCGGTGCTGCAAAAGTTTGAGCAGGCAGCCAGGGAGAAAGGAATCTCCAAAAACAAGCTAATGAAGAACTGTCTGACCCGGCTTGCACTGGCCGATGAAATCCTGGAAACCGAATCCAAATATGAAATGCTGGTGCAGTCTCTGGCAGAAACCATAGCCCAAAACACGCAGGCGATGGCCGCCATGACCCAGCAGATGGAGCGGATTGATACCCTGTTTTTGGAAATGGGGGGAGAAAATTAGCGTATGGCTTTTGGTGGCATTCGGCGGCATTTGGGAGACAAAGCGTATGGCTTTTGGTGGCATTCGGCGGCATTTGGGGGACAAAGCGTATGGCTATTGGTGGCTATTGGCGGCATTTGGCGGCTATTCCACCGACTTTTGTCCCCACCTTTTTGTCCGAACCGTCAGGCACTGCCTGAATCCACACTGAAAGTGGGGACAGGGTTTCCTTAT
>CAZWNI010000030.1:0-11830 GCA_964635385.1 uncultured Oscillospiraceae bacterium | reverse complement strand
GTATGGACAAAACATTATTTCCTCTCTCCTTTTTTACATTTTTGAGGTTAATAAACCTCAAAAATAAGTATACTTCCCGATAAAATATTTGTCAAGGGGGGTATTGCGTGAATTCTCAAATTTTAGGGAAAACCATTCAAGCATGCCGAAAACAAAGGCATTTATCCCAGGAAGTGCTTAGCGGCTTAGCAGGCATTGACCGCAGCCACCTAAGCAAAATCGAACTGGGGATTCGCAGCCCCACGGTATCGGTACTTTATAAATTAGCTTCCGCCATGGGAATCACCGGCAGCCAACTTTTGGCCTTGGCAGAAGCAGAAGACAAAGAAAGACCTCCCCGGTAATTCCAGGGAGGTCGAATTGTTAAGCGGACAACAAATTACGCTTTTCCTACGCTGCCGAACAGCTCCATCTTTTCCTTGACGGTAGCCTTGATGGCTTCGAAGCCGGGAGCCAGAAGTTTTCTGGGGTCGTAGCCCTTGCCGATGTTATCCTTGCCCTCTTCAATATACTTCCGGGTGGCGGCGGCAAAGCTCAGCTGGCACTCGGTGTTCACGTTGATTTTGGAAACGCCCAGGTCGATGGCCTTTTTGATCATTTCGTCCGGAATGCCGGTGCCGCCGTGGAGTACCAGGGGCAATGCGCCGGTCTTTTCCTGGACGGCCGCCAGGGTCTCAAAGCTCAAGCCGGGCCAGTTGGGAGGATAGACGCCATGGATATTGCCGATACCGGCAGCCAGCATATCCACGCCCAGATCCGCAATCCGCTTGCATTCCTCAGGATCGGCGCATTCGCCCATGCCGACCACGCCGTCTTCTTCGCCGCCGATGGAACCCACTTCAGCTTCCAGGCTCATGCCGTGTTCCGCTGCAATTTGCACCAGTTCCTTCGTCTTGGCCACATTCTCGTCGATGGGGTAGTGGCTGCCGTCAAACATAATGGAACTGAAGCCCGCCTCCACACACTTCATGCACCCTTCGTAGGTGCCGTGATCCAGGTGCAGGGCCACCGGAACGGTGATGTTCTGCTCTTCCAGCATTCCCTTGACCATGCCTACCACCGTTTTGAAACCGGCCATATATTTGCCAGCCCCTTCGGACACGCCCAAAATCACCGGGGAATTCAATTCCTGCGCAGTGAGCAGGACCGCTTTCGTCCATTCCAAATTGTTGATGTTGAACTGCCCGACCGCATAGTGGCCGGCCTTTGCCTTTTGCAGCATTTCTTTTGCAGATACCAGCATAACCATAACCTCCAAAACTATCATTGTTTCCCCTAAAACGAACGCATTGCATTCACCGTTGTGAGCGATGGCATATGCTTTCGTGAAACTAACTATAATATACCAAAATTGACATGAAAAAGCAAGCGATTTTCCCGAAAATCCCTGAAAACTTACCCAGCCGGACAAAACCCGCCGGGTACAATTTGACAGTCTCCGGTTTTCATGTTAGAATCTATCTGAAAACAGGGGAGCTTTTGCTGAGAGGAGGTTCGACCTCGACCCACCCCGGCTGGGAAACCGGCCGCACCTGATGCGGGTAATGCCGACGAAGGGAATGAAACTGCGTGTTTTGGCGTCCGGTTGGGTCTCTCAGCGGGACGCTGTTTTTAGTTTACCGAAAGAGGGAGAAAACATGCAGATTTCAAAAATACGGAAAATGTCAGAATGCGCCATGATGATTGCCCTGGGCACCATACTGTCCTACTTTGCGATTTTCAGCCTGCCCATGGGCGGCTCCATCACCGCCTTCAGCCAGGTGCCTTTGATCCTGATCGGTTACCGCCACGGCTGGAAATGGGGCGCCTTTTCCGGAGTGGTGTATGGCCTGCTCCAGATGGTGCTTCAAGGCTTGGGCAACTTCGCTTATGTGAAGACCCTGGGCGCTTACCTTATCTTAATTTTCTTTGATTACGTCCTGGCCTTTGGGGTGCTGGGCCTTTCCGGCGCCTTGTTCCGGCGGCTGAAGAACCAGCCTCTGGGCATCGGCCTGGGGGCGGCGACAGGTTCCGCCCTTCGGTTTCTCTGCCACTTTATCTCCGGTGTCACCATCTGGGGAGAGTATGCCGACGGCTGGCAGTCGGTTTGGGTTTACAGCCTGGCTTACAACGGCTCCTACATGCTGGTGGAAGGCATCGTCACCGTAGTGGGTACAGCGGCGCTGGCTCTGGTGCTGAACTTCAAGGCCCCTAATTTAAAGAAAATCCGGCAGTAATGCACCCATTCGGACCCCGGCGGTTTCAAACGCCGGGATTTTTGTTTTTCCCGCAAGAAACCTATCCTCAATCTTGCCAAACGCAAGCGGGTTTTGTATAATGAAGTTAGTTGCCGAAGGCATAGAAAGGATGAGACCATGAACAACAAGGTAAAGGTGACCATTGCAGGAAAAAATTATGTTCTGAATACCGATGAAACAGAGCGGTACACCAGAATGCTGGCGGGAAAGCTGGACAAAGACCTGGCGCAGGTAATGCAGTCGGACGAAACCATCGGCCTGACCGACAGCGTGATCCTCACTGCTCTGGATTACCTGGATCTATACAAAAAAGCCAGTGACGATGCGGATAATTTAAGAGGACAGCTCACCGCCTACATCGACGACAGCAACAAGCTGTCCTCCAAACTGGAAGCCGCCCAAAAGGAATTGAAAAAACAGCGGCTCACCCAGCAGGAAACGGCTAAGGCGATGGAAGCCAAGGACGCCCAGATCAAGGAGCTCAACGAACTGCTGGAAAACGCCCGGCAGAAAGCCAAGGAACTGGAAAACCAGATCGGCTTTATGAGCTTGAAAGAAAAGCTGGAAAATGGCAAGAAATAAACCGGAGCTGCTGGCGCCGGCGGGAAATTTGGAAAGCGTGGCAGCGGCGGTGCGCAACGGGGCAGATGCGGTGTACCTGGGAGCCAAAAGCTTCAGCGCCCGGGCCTTTGCGGAAAACTTTGACGAAGACGCCCTGAAGGCGGCCGCCCGGCTGTGTCATTTATATGGCGCCAAGGTGTACCTTACCCTCAACACCCTGCTGCTGGAAAACGAACTGGAACAGGCTGCCGGCACCCTGCGGCTGGCCTGCCTTGCCCCGGTAGATGGAATTTTGGTGCAGGACCTGGGAACCTGGGAGCTGGTGCGCCGCTGCGCCCCGGCCATGCCCGTCCACGCCTCCACCCAGATGAGCGTCCACTCCCTGGAAGGGGTTCGTCAGTTGGAGGAAATGGGATTTTCCCGGGCGGTGCTGGCCCGGGAATTGTCGTTGGAAGAGATTGCCGCCATTCGGAAAGGAACCGGCCTGGAATTGGAGGTATTTGTCCAGGGAGCCCTTTGCATGAGCGTTTCCGGACAGTGTTACCTCTCCGCTATGGTAGGGGGTCGCAGCGCCAACCGGGGAAGCTGTGCCGGAAGCTGCCGGCTGCCCTTTACCTCTGCCGGAGACCCCTCTGCCCACGACCTGTCCTTAAAGGACAACTGCTGGGCAGGCTATTACCAGGCGCTCTGCGACATAGGGGTGGACTCCCTGAAGATCGAAGGCCGAATGAAGCGTCCGGAATATGTAGCGGCAGCCTGTCAGAGCTACCACGCCCTGTCTTTGGGGCAGGACCCCCAGCTTAACCGGCTGCGGCGGGTGTTTTCCCGCAGCGGCTTCACCGACGGTTACCCTTCCGGCAAACGGGACGGAAGCATGTTCGGTATGCGGGAAAAGGAAGACGTGACCGCACCGGATCGGGAACTGCTCCATTCCCTGGCTCAGAGCTACCAGAAGGAAATCTCCTTCCTGCCCCTGGACCTTTCCCTGGAGGTGCAGCCCAACACCCCCGTCCGACTCACCGCCTGCTGTGCCGGGCAGGAGCCGGTAACCGTCACCGGGGAGGTTCCCCAAACCGCCAAAACCCGGCCTCTCACCACCGAAGAAGCGACGGCCAGTCTCACCAAACTGGGGGGCACCGTCTTTTTGCCGGGACGGGTAACCTGCCGCATTGCACCGGGACTGATGCTGCCCAAGTCGGCTCTCAACGCCCTGCGGCGTCAGATCACCGAACGGCTTGCCGAAAAACGTTCCTGCCGTCCCCAAGTCCCCTTTGCCTGGAATCTGCCCCGGACTGTTCCCCGCCCTGCCGCTCAAGCGCAATCCTCTTGGGGGCGGTTTTCCCGCTGGGAACAGCTTCCCGGCCATTGGGAAGACCGGCTGGATCTGGCCATTCTTCCCCTGGAGCAGCTCCTTTCCCTGCCAAAAGAAAATCCGGCGCTGTTGGAAAAGCTGGCGGCAGAAGCCCCTCGGGTGCTGTTTGGAAACCAGGAGGAAAAATTTTCCCAACAGTTGGATATACTAAAGCAAAAAGGGGTCACCAGGCTTCTGGTCCATGGACTGGCACAGCTTCGGCTGGGAAAGCAAAAAGGGTTCACCCTGCTGGGCAGCCCTTTCTTAAACATCACCAACCCGGCTGCGTTAGAGCAGTACCGGCGGCTGGGGGTGGGGCAAACCGTCCTTTCCCCGGAAATCACCGCCTCCTCCCTGTCCCGCTGGGCGGGGGAGGGCGCCGGCTGGCTCTGCTACGGCAAGCTGCCTTTGATGGTGTTCCGGGTCTGCCCCATCCGGGCCAGGCAAAGCTGCAAAACCTGCGGGGAACAGGGTGTCCTCACCGACCGCACCGGCCGGAAATTTGAAGTAGTGTGCCACCACAAGCAGTATCAGGAGCTGCTCAACTGCGTGCCCTTCTGGCTGGCGGACAAACAAGGGGATTTCCGCAGCCTGGAACATCCGGTGTTCTGGTTCACCCGGGAAAGCCGGGAGGAATGCGCCCATGTGCTGGACGCATTTTCCCAGCGGCAAAAACCAACCGGAGCCTTCACCCGGGGCCTCTATTACCGGGGGCTGAACGCCAAACGAGAAAGGAAAGAATAACATGGTAATTTTAGCCAGCCGCTCCCCCCGCCGGCAGGAGCTTTTGCGGTATTTGGTGCCGGAATTTCAAGTAATTCCCTCCGGCTTTGACGAATCCACTATCCAGGAATCCGTCCCGCCCCGGCTGGTGCGGCGGCTTGCCCAGGAAAAAGCAGCCTTTGTGGCCAAAGACCATCCGGAGGACGTGGTCATCGGCTGCGACACCATTGTGGTCAGCCCCAAAGGGGAAGTGTTCGGTATCCCCAAAGATGAGGACAGCGCCAGACAAATGTTAAGGGAACTGTCCGGTAAAACCCACCGGGTCATCAGCGGCTGCTGCGTCATGCAGAAGGGGAAAAAGAGCGTTTTCCATCAGACCACCAAGGTCACCTTTTCCCCTCTGAGCGAAGCCGATATTGACTGGTACATCGCCACTGGGGAACCCTTCGACAAAGCAGGCGGCTACGGCATTCAGGGGCTGGGCGGGTTGTTGATTGAACGCATCAACGGTTCTTGGCATAATGTTGTAGGTTTTCCGATACAAACCCTGAAAAAGATATTGCCAAACTATCAAATTTGATGAAATTATCGTAAAACCTATTGTAGAAATTGGAATCTTGCGTTATAATGAAACCATCTGGGACAGGGGTGTCAAAAGGCGGAACCTGTCGATGAAAAGGAGTAATCAGAATATGTTTTCCAAAGATATCGGCATTGATTTAGGTACTGCAAACACATTAGTTTACATGAAGGGGAAAGGCATCATTATCCGGGAGCCCAGCGTGGTGGCGGTGGATACCCGCACCGACACCGTCAGATGCGTGGGCCATGAAGCCAAGGACGTGATCGGCCGCACCCCCGGCTCCATTGTGGCGGTTCGTCCGCTGAAGGACGGCGTGATCGCCGACTTTGACATCACCGTCAGCATGCTTCAGGAATTTATCCGCCGTGCGGTAAATAAGAGCATATTCAGCCGGCCCAACGTGGTCATCTGCATTCCCTCCGGCGTCACCGAAGTGGAGCGCCGGGCCGTGCGTGACGGCGCTGCCAAGGCAGGCGCCAAGAGAGTCAGCATCATCGAAGAACCCATGGCGGCAGCCATCGGCGCCGGTCTGCCTGTGGCGGAACCCACCGGCAGCATGGTGGTGGACATTGGCGGCGGCACCTCCGAAGTGGCCGTCATCAGCTTGGGCGGCATTGTCACCGCCAAAAGCGTCCGGGTGGGCGGCGATGAATTCGACGCCTCCATCATTGACTATATCAAGAAAAAATACAACCCGCTCATCGGCGAACGCACTGCCGAGAGCATCAAAATCCAGATTGGTTCCGCCTATCCCCAGGAAGAGGAAACCACGATGGACGTAAAGGGCAGAAACCTCCTCAACGGGCTGCCCCAGAACATTACCATCTCTTCCGACGAGATTCGGGAAGCCCTGGCAGAACCGGTCAGCCGGGTACTGGACGCCATTCGGGTAACCTTTGAAAAGACCCCTCCGGAACTGGCCGCAGACGTCATCGACCAGGGCGTGACCCTTACCGGCGGCGGTGCGCTGCTTCGTGGTTTGGACAAACTCATCAATGAAGAAACCGGTATGCCGGTAAACATTGCGGAGGACCCCCTGGACTGCGTAGCCAAGGGCGCCGGCAGTGTGCTGGATCACTTTGACAAACTAGGGGACGTGCTCACCGACGACGACTGATCCGGCGGTGGAACCAGTCATACAATTTTATACCACCGTGCAAAATACAATCTTCGTCCTTCGCGGGAACGAGGGATTGTATTTTGTTTTTTCCGGGGAAGGAACCCGGCATAAGGAGGCTTCATGGAAAATTTCTTTCGCAGCAAACGCTTCAAAATTCTCATCACCGTCATTGCAGTGCTGTTCGGCATGATGCTCTACAGCGCTTCCAGCGACGGAATCGCCAGTATGCCGGAAAAGCTGTTAAGCTACATCACCTGGCCTTTCCAGCAGATCTCCAGCGCCGCAACCGGCGCCACCACCGGTTTTTTGGACAAATATCTGAATGTAGATGAAACCATCGCCGAGCGGGACGCTTTGCAGGAAGAGGTCAACGAACTGCGCAGCCAGCTCATTGACAGCACCGAATTGGAACAGGAAAACGAATCCCTGCGCTCCATACTGGGCATTGCGGAAGAACACGAGGACTACACCTTCCTCAACGCCACCATCATCAGCTGGGATCAGAGCACCACCTTTACCATCAACAAAGGGGAAAACCAGGGCGTGTCGGTCAACGACGCCATCATCACAGATGCCGGACTGGTGGGGATTGTATCAAAGGTCAGCTCCACCACCGCCACCGTCAAAACCCTGTACAGCACCGCCATCAACGTAGGCGCCAAAGAGCTGAGCAGCGGCCGGATCGGGGTGGTCACCGGGGATTTGACCTTAACGGAGGACGGCTATTGCCTGATGCAGTATCTGGAAAGTGAAATCAGCATCGGCGATACCATTGTCACCAGCGGCTCCGGCGGCATTCTGCCTTCCGGCCTGGCCATCGGACGGGTGGTAGACGTGCAGTTGGAGCGCAACAGCCCCACCTACTACGCCGTCATCGAGCCATACAACGACATTGAAGAACTGACCCAGGTGTTTGTCATCACCTCCTTCTCCAGCGAGGCTCAGGAATAACGTCAAAGAGGAGATTGATCCATGGATTTTTCCAAAAAAAGCGCCAAGCGCCGGGCGGTGTTGAAGTGGACTATCTACACTCTGCTGCTTTTTGTGTTTTACGGTTTTCAGACCGCCCCCGGTTTCTTCCGCTTTTTAGACGCCCAACCCCTGCTCACCATTCCCCTGGTTATTTCCATCGCCATGTTTGAGCATGAGATCGGCGGGGCGGTGTTCGGCATTCTGGCGGGGTTTTTGTGGGATATGCAGCAGGATACCCTGTTCGGCTTCAACGCCCTGGTGCTGATGTGCTGCTGTGTGTCGGTGAGCCTGCTGATTATGTATCTGATGCCCACCACCCTGCCCAGCAGCCTGTTTTATAATTTTTCCGTGCTGGCTATCCAGTCCGGGTTGTATTTTTTGTTCTGCTACGCTTTGTGGGGTACTTCCGGCATGAGTTTGATTTGGGTAAACTACCTGCTCCCCCAAATGGGGCTGACCTTGCTGGCAGGAATTCCCATCTACTTTTTGGTGCGGAAGATTTCCTCCAAATTCAACGAATCCCTGCGAAGCTGACGGGAATTGAAAAGAGAGTAAAAAGAGAATTTTGAAATCAAGCCATTCCCATTCATTCTCCGACCCCTTTGCCTCAGGAAAGGAATCGTTATGAAAATCAAATTCGACACAGGACGCTACAATCCCAGAGTCCGGATCATCGCCCTGGCCACCGCCATGGCTATGGTGTTCGGGCTGATTGCGGTGCGGCTGGTATATTTCCAAATTGTCCGTGGGGAAGACCTGCTGGCCACCGCCCAGGAAAACACCTCCACCACCTTAACGGTACAGGCCGCCAGAGGAGATATTGTGGACCGGTACGGCCGGAAGCTGGCCACCAGCGTTTCCGTCTACAACGTGGTATTTAACTACGGTTACATTGACCAGGATCATTTGAACCAATCCATCTACAATTTGATCTCCCTCTTTAAGAAAAACAACGTGGAGTGGGACCAGACCGCCCCCATTACCCGCAACGAAGACGGCACCTATTCCTTTGTGGAAACCTCCGAGGACAGCGACGCCGCCATCGAAACCATGACCTCCGTCCTGGAGCTGAACGTCTACGCCACGGCGGAAAACTGCGTGGACAAGATGCTGCGGGACTACAACATCAACTACGGCATCGAACACGATGATAACAACAATTTCTGGTTTTCCGATTCCGCCGACGAGGACGACATCGCTGAACTGAAAGCGGCTTTGGGCCTGCCGGATTCCGCTTCCGCCGCCGACTGTGTGGCCGCCATGAAGGACAACGATGACTACGCCTATTACTCCGATGAGGACGCCTTTGAAATCGCCCTGGTGCGGTACGGCATGGAGTCCCAGGAATTCAGCCTGGTGAACGAATACACCTTTGCCACAGACGTTTCCATCGACATGGTGGTGCAGGTCAGCGAACTGAGCAGCACCTTCCCCGGCGTGGAAATTTCCCAGGAACAGGAGCGCACCTACACCAACAACTCCCTGGCCAGCTCCATCATCGGTATTATCGGCCCCATGTATGCCGAGGATTATGCGGAACTGAAAAACGACCCGGATTACAACTACGCCATGAACGACTACATCGGCAAAAGCGGCATTGAATTAGCCTACGAGGAGGAACTGCGGGGGCAAAAAGGCACCCTGGTAGTCACCCAAAACAGCGACGGAGACATTGTGGAAAGCGAAGTCGTGACCGAAGCGGAAACCGGCCACACCGTCCGGCTGACCATCGACATCTATTTCCAGGAACTGGTCAGCAATCTGCTGGCGGACCACATTGCCAATTCTTCCGTTTCCTCCGCAGGGTACACCCCCATGGCCGGGGCCGCTGTGGTGATGGATACCACAACCGGCGAAATCCTGGCGGCGGTCAATTATCCCAGCTACGATTTGAACACCTACAACGCCATGTATGACGAACTCAGCGATGAAGATCTGCACCCAGAACAGCCTTTGCTGGACCGCTGCTTCTATCAAATCTACCGTCCCGGTTCCACCTTTAAGACGGTGGTGGCTACCGCCGGGTTGGAATCCGGACAAATCACCCGCAGCTCCACCTACACCTGCACTCGGACGTATCAGTATTATGTCAATTTGGGTAGCAGCTTTGCCCCTACCTGTACCGGCTATCACAGCTCCATCAACGTGATAACTGCGCTGGAAGTGTCCTGCAATATCTTTTTCTATGAACTGGGGCGGCGGATTGGCATCGACACCATTGACCAGTACGCCACCTATTTTGGTTTGACCAGCTATGAAACCACCAGCACCGTTTCGGACGACCCCAACGGCCTGGAGCTGCGCAACAGTACCGCCGCCACCTTGACCAGCCCGGAAAACACCGAAGCCGCCGGAGGCACCTGGTACGAAGGAAACGTGGTTCAAGCCGCCATCGGCCAGATGGACACCTACGTCACTCCTCTGCAAATGTGCCTGCAAGCCGCCACCCTTGCCAACCAAGGCACCCGATACGCCGCCCATGTGGTAAAGTCCATCGAAACCTACGATGGGGAAGTGCTGGAGGAAACAGAGGTCGAAGTGGTCAGCGAATTTGAAATGCAGGATTCCACCTACGAAGCCGTCCGGGACGGCATGATTGCAGCAGCCACACGAACCAACCTGGGACTGAGCTACAGTGAACTGGGCTACAACGTCTGTATCAAAACCGGTACACCCCAGGTGGACAGCGGCGGTTTGAGAACCAACAACTGCGTCATTGCCTTTACCGAAGGGGGGCCGAATCTGGCCATCGCCGTCATGCTGGAGGACGGCAGCAACGCCAACCAGTTGGTACGGCAGATTATCGACGCCTACGCCCAAGCACTGGAACAAGCAGAATCAGAAACCTCTTCCTATTATCCACAAGAATTAAGCGATGTTTTATCACAATAAGCCAAAACTGCTAAAAATTTACAAAAATGTTTTGACAAAATGGCTGATTCTTGTTATGATAAAGGTAACGATGGTGTGATAGCAAAATAAGTAGTTTCGCAGCCCGGCTCACCCAAAGTGTAGCCGGGCTGTTTTGAAAGGAGAATTATGCCAAAGATCATCACCATAACCTCCGGCAAAGGAGGGGTGGGAAAGTCCAGCCTTTCCACAGGCCTGTCCCGGGCTTTTGTCAGTTTGGGGAAAAAGGTGCTTTTAATGGAATTAGATGTGGGGCTAAGAGGCATTGATGTGATGCTGGGCCTCACCGACCGGGTTGTGTACGACCTGGGTGATGTGCTGGCAGGCCGGTGCCACCCGGAAAAAGCCATCTTGTCCGGCGAAGAAGGCCGGCCGGATTACCTGGCCGCTCCCGGTTCTGCCGGCGAAGATTTCTCTTCCGCTGCACTGCAGGAGCTGATTACCCGTTTAAGCAAGCGTTACGACCATGTTCTCATCGACACACCGGCAGGGCTGGGTTTTGGGGTCATGAATCTGCTTGCGGTTACCGATCTGGCTTTGATTGTGGTTACTCCGGACCCGGTGAGCATTCGGGCAGGGGGCAGGGTAGCCTACCTGCTGGAACAGCAGGATTTCCACCGGTACGGACTTTTGATCAACCGGGTCACCAAAGCCGGCATTCGCAAAAGCAGTATCCGGGACCTGGACGATGTAATAGATGGGGTTGGCGCCCCCCTAAAGGGCGTTATTATAGAAGAAACGGCATATCGCCTTGCTCTGGAACAGGGACTTCCCCCCGATGAAAAAGGAGTTGCCTGGCAGGCGTTTTGCTGCATTGCCAGACGGCTGAATGGTGAGCGGGTTCCCCTTTTCATTCGGCACATTTAACCCGTCTGACAGAATTGAAATTGACATGAAGGAGGACGCTCGAAATGAACATTGCACTGATTGCCCACGATGCGAAAAAGGAATTGATGGTGCAGTTCTGCATTGCCTACTGCGGCATTTTAAGCCGTCATCATCTCTGCGCCACCGGTACCACCGGCAAATTTGTACAAGAAGCCACCGGATTGGAAATCCAAAAATTCATGAGCGGTGCGCAGGGTGGTGCGCAGCAGATCGTGTCCCGGATTGCCTACAACGAAATTGATATGGTACTCTTGTTTCGGGACCCCTTGACCACCAAAACCAATGAAATCACCGAAAACAACCTGCTCCACGAATGCGATGTCCACAATATCCCCATCGCCACCAATATCGCTACGGCGGAGGTGCTGATCCACGGCCTGGAACGGGGCGACCTGGATTGGCGGAATATTGTCACCCCAAAATAAAAATACTTTTTCTTCCTCCCTTCGCTGCGGCCCGTCCGGCGCTTCCCCCAAACGCCGGAC
>CAZWNI010000029.1:0-11924 GCA_964635385.1 uncultured Oscillospiraceae bacterium | reverse complement strand
GAAAAAAGAGTTTTTGTAACAAAACAATTTCCATTGCAGGGGCTTTGCCCCAGAATCCACTGTGTGGGATTCGAATCCACTGCGTGGGGTTCGACCCCACAAGCCTTTGAAAAGGCTTGACCTAAACTTTACTTCTTCGACAATCTGATTTCAGACAATATATTTATCTGAAAGGTATCTTACGGCCTCCGGAATCCCGTTTCTAAACACAAATATTTTTCCGGAAATAAAAAAAGGACCCTGCCGAAACAGAGTCCAAATAACATTTGACAAAAGAGTAAAATAATTTGAGTTCCAGTTTTTCCAACTGTTTGCTCCATAAATTACAAAGCCGCCAGCACCGAATCCAGCGCTTCCTCTAAAATCTGCTGCTCTTCTTCCGTACCGGCGCAGATGCGCAGATACCCGCCCATCTGCCGAATGGCAACCCCTTTCTTCTGCAAGCCCTGGTAAATCGCCTGGCTTTTATCCGTTTTCAGATATACAAAATTGGTAACGCTGGGATATACTTGTCCCAGTTTGGGATATTTTTCGGCCAGCCGGCGAAGCACGGCTTCCAGCTTTACCGTCTGTTCCCGAATGGATTGGGCGGCCCAACGGAGATAATCGTGATCCTGCAGCAATTCTTCCCCATAGATCTGAGAAACGGAGTTCACATTGTAAGGGGATTTCACCGCCTTCAACAACCGGGACAACTTGGGGTTGGCGATGGCTACACCAATTCGAATCCCGGCCAGTCCGATGGCTTTGGAGCAGGTTTTGAGGATCAGCAGGTTGTCAAACCGTTGGACGTCCTGCAGCAAGGATTGATCCCAAAAGTCCATATAAGCTTCGTCCAGGATCACCAGAGCCTTCACCCCCTGGACCAGCCGCAGCACCTCGTCCCGCTTCAATCCCTGTCCAGTCGGATTGCAGGGATTGGAGAACACCAGTCCGGACAATTCCAGCCGGTTCACCTCCTGAATGGTTTGATCCACGTCGATGGTCAAGTCCTCCCGCTTAGGCAGGGTGACGGTAGGCACGCCGTAGCACTGGGCATACACCCGGTACATGGAAAAATCCTGGGCGAAGGTTCCCACCTTCATAGATGGATCAAACAAAGCGCCGTAAATCAAAGTAATCAATTCGTCGGAACCATTGCCCGCCGTCACCAATTCGGAGGAAATGCCGTAATAACCGGCAAAAGCATTGCAGAGTTTTGCGGCCATCGGATCGGGGTAACGGTTATAGGCCACCTCTTTTTCCAATCGGGCAAACACCTTTTGCCGTTGTGTTTCCGACAGATTCAAATAGGATTCGTTGGCGTCCAGCCGCACCCGGTAGCTGCCGGCAATGGGCTCATAGGGCACCAAATCCCGGATCTTTTCAGGAATTTGATATTCCAAGCGCCGATACCTCCCCTTATTTGTCCCGTACCAAGATCGAATTGGCGTGAGCGGTCAGCCCTTCCCGATTGGCCAACAGGACAATATCCTGTTTGGCATTGCGGAGGGCGTCTTTGGTATAGTAAATGTAGCTGCTCTTTTTGAGAAAAGCATCTACCCCCAAGGGAGAGAAGAACCGGGCAGTGCCGGAAGTGGGAAGGACGTGGTTGGGACCGGCATAGTAATCGCCCAACGGCTCAGGGGCATAAGCGCCAAGGAATACGGAGCCGGCATTGTCCAGCCTGCCGATGTATTCCATGGGATTTTGCATCATCACTTCCAGGTGTTCCGGGGCAAAATCGTTGGCCAGCTCTACGGCGTAGTCCACCGAATCGGTGACGAAAATGGCGCCGAAATTGGTCAAAGAGCTTTCAATGATCTCCTTGCGGGACAGGGACTGAATCTGACGGTCGATTTCTGCATCGGTGGCCCTGGCCACTTCCATGGAAGTGGTGATCAAAATGGAAGAAGCCAGCTTATCGTGTTCCGCCTGGCTCATCAGGTCGGCGGCCAGATAGGCTGGGTCGCCGGTTTCATCTGCCAGCACCAAAATCTCGCTGGGGCCGGCGATCATGTCGATGTCCACCGTGCCGTACAGCAGTTTCTTGGCGGTAGCTACAAAAATATTGCCTGGCCCCACAATCTTATCCACTTTGGGGACGCTTTCGGTGCCGTAGGCCAAAGCCGCAATGGCCTGGGCGCCGCCCAGGGTAAACACCCGGTCAACTCCGCAGACAGCGGCCGCCACCAGAATATCCGGGTTGGGAGTACCGTCTTTGCAGGGGGGAGTTACCATAATGATTTCCTTCACCCCGGCGATTTTGGCGGGGACGGCGTTCATCAACACGCTGGAGGGATAGGCTGCCGTGCCGCCGGGCACATACAGGCCCACCCGGTTCAGTCCCCGAATCCGCTGGCCCAAAATGACTCCGTTTGGTTTGGGGTCGATGAAACTTTGCTGCACCTGGCGGGAGTGGAAAGCAGTGATATTTTCCACAGCATTCAATAAAGCGTTGACGTAATCCTGATCCGCTTCGGTGAGGGCATCTTGGATTACTTCCCGGGGCACCTCCACATACTGGGGCAGGCTGCCATCAAACTGTTTGGTGTATTCCAAAACGGCTTCATCGCCCCGCTGCTCTACCTGTTCCAAAATCTGGGTGACCGTCTGGGTAACTTCCTTCCCCACCTTGGCAGAACGGGTCTTCAGCAGCTTTTGATATTCCCGCTCGGCGACGCCGTCGGTTTGAATAATCTTCATCATGTTATTCTGCTCCCTTCTTTGCAATGGCGGCTTCCATTCGGGAAATAATTTCCTCAATGCGCTGCCGATAGAGTTTCATGCTCACGGTGTTTACAATCAGCCGGGCGGAAATCTGCGCTACATCTTCATACACTTCCAGCCCGTTTTCCCGCAGTGTCGCTCCGGTTTCCACAATGTCCACAATGGCATCTGCCAATCCCAACAGAGGCGCCAGTTCCACGCTGCCCTCAATCTTCACAATGCGGACGTCCATGTCCTTTCCCGCAAAGAAATGCCGGGTGACATTGGGGTATTTAGTGGCAATGGTCTTTACCTGATAGCCGGTGTACAGCTTGTCTTTCTGTCCCTTCTTCCCGGCTACCGCAAACTTGCAGCGGCCGAACCCCAGGTCGGTGGTCTCAAAGAAGGAACCGCCGTATTCCATAATGGTGTCCTTCCCTACCACCCCCATATCGCAGACGCCGTGCTCTACATAGGTGATCACATCGGCGGCCTTGGCCAACACAATCTCCAGTCCGGCATCGGGAACCGAGAGAATCAATTTTCTTCCTTTGTTGTGGAGCTGGGAGCAGTCATATCCCAAATCCTCAAACAGGGCTACGGTATCCTTTTCCAACCGTCCCTTGGTCAGTGCAATGCGAATCGGCTTCACTGTGCTCCCTTCCCCCTTTCTTCTCTGGGATCTATAGACGTGATACCGTCTCCTACCACATCAATTCGGGGAATCCCTTGATCGCAGGCGTAGTCCACCGCTTCTTCCAGGGTGTCAAAAGCGGAAAACTCTGCCCGAATCCGGCTCTCCGTCAAAGTATCCAAATGTTCCATGGCCAGGACCTGATGGGAAATATCGGAGTGCACCAATACCTGGACGGGAGCGGGACGGTGGCGGGCGTTTTTCAGCAGCACATCCACGGCGGCGTCCACCTTTACGGCGAAGCCCACAGCCCCCATATTCTCCCCGAAATTCCGATGCAAACCATCGTACCGGCCGCCGGAAAGCACTTCTACGCCGGAACCTTCGATGTATCCCTTAAACACCACGCCGGTGTAATAATCAGCGGAGTTGACAATCCCCAGATCCACCGACACCCGGTTTTGCAGTCCCAAGGCACAGAGCCGGCGGTAAAGCTGTTCCAATTCATTCAGATACTCCACCGCCTGCGGCAGCCGAATCCACTCCCTGGCTCTGGCGAATATCTCTTCTCCGCCGAAGAGACGGGGAAGCTGCTTTAAGGTCTGCACCACCGGGAGATCCCCAAAGCCGTCCAGCAAATCGTTTAAGGCGGGATAATTTTTAGAGTCGATCAGTTCCAGCAAAGACGCCTGCACTTCCGAATCCTGCGTCAGTTCGTTGATCAGAGCATAAAACAAACCGATGTGGCCGATCTCCACGCTGTACTGCTGCACCGGCAGGTTCTCCAGGGCTTTGGCGGCGGTGACCAGCACCTCGAAATCCGCTTTCGAATTGGAAACCCCTATGAGTTCAATGCCGGACTGCATCATTTCGTCCCACTGGCCATGGAGTTTCCGGGCCGCCAAAAACACCGGCTGGCTGTAATACAGCCGCAAAGGCAGCCGGCTTCCCTTCAGCCGGGAGGCGCACAGCCGTGCAATCGGGGTCGTGTTGTCCGGACGCATCACCATCAGCCGTCCTTTGGCATCGGTGAGCTTATACATTTGCTCCACCGGCAGAGGGTTGCCGCCGGCGGTAAATACGTCTAAAAATTCCACGGAAGGAGTCACCACTTCATGGTAACCCCGGCTGGAAAAGGTATCTGCCAACATCTGCTGCAGCCGGTTGCGCAGCGCCGCTTCCTCAAACAGGTAATCCCGGGTTCCCTCCGGGGTGATCAGTTGATACTTCTGCATGGTTCCCTTCCTCTTTTGCTTTATCGTAGTAATACTTTACCACGCTAAACAGCATTTGTCAAGACAAATTATTTTCACTGCCCGTCTTCCCATGCTCCAAAAAAGAGCCGCAGGCAGATTTCAGCCTACAGCTCTCAGTTTCGGAAACAGTTGCTTTGCCGCCTTCCGGCAGCGTCAAGCGGTAACGGGTTCCCAGCGATTATGCCATGAAAACCCGGCTGGATTTTCCACGTTTTTTGCAAAACGAAACGGCCGGCCGGACAAAGGGGGCCGGTCAAGCAGAAAATCACAATGCCTGCCTTTTGGGCGGCAAAGCGGGAACTGTAATGATTGGCTTTGCCAATTATTATACCATACCCTGGATTGTCTGTCCAGCCTGCGCCTCCTCTGTCGTTCCGCAGGGAATCAAAAGGAAAACAGGGTCATCTGGCTGGTTTTAGGCATGCCTTGGAAAGTACCTAATTGTTCCAGCAGCTCAATCACAGATTTGGGCACCCCGCTGCGGCGGGTTACATCTTCGATGGAAATGTATTTCCCCTGTTTGCCGGCTTCATAAAGGTTGTTGGCGGCGGCTTCCCCGATTCCCTTTACCGCAGCAAAGGGAAGGCGGATTTTGCCGTCCTCAATCTGATATTTCGTGGCGTGGGATTTGTACAGATCCACCGGCAGGCAGGAAAATCCCCGGCACAGCATTTCATTGATGAGCAGGCTGGTGTTGAATTCGTCTTCTTCCTTGACGGTACGGTCATTGCCTTTGGACATAAGCTGCTGGAGCCGGAAACGAATGGCTTCCTTACCCTTCACCGCATTTTCCACGTCAAAGTCCCCGTTGCGCACGGTAAAGTAGGAGGCGTAAAACTCCAATGGATAATAGATCTTGTACCACCCCAGCCGAATGGCGGAAATGTCATAGGCGGCGGCGTGCGCTTTGGGAAACATGTACTTGATCTTCATACAACTGTCAATATACCAGTCCTCCACCCCATGATCCTTCATTGCCTTAATATGCTCTTCGGTCAGCAGTTTTTTGGCCTTGCCTTTTCGGGTGATCTCCATGATCTTGAAGGCCATATCCGGTTCCAGACCCTTTTGGATCAAGTAGGTCATAATACTGTCACGGGTACCGATAACTTCGGAGATGGTGCAGGTGCCGTTTTTAATCAGCTCCTGGGCGTTTCCCAGCCACACGTCGGTGCCGTGGGACAAGCCGGAAATCTGAAGCAGGTCGTTGAAGGTCTTGGGCTGAGCGTCCACCAACATCTGCCGTACAAAAGGGGTCCCCAACTCCGGCAGGGCGAAGGTGCCGGTTTCAGAGAAGATCTCCTCCGGGGTTACTCCCAGCTCCTTGGTGGAGGTGAGTAGGCTGTACACTCTGGGATCGTTCATGGGCACATCCAATACGCTGGTATGGGTCAAGTCTTCCAGGTGCTTATAGTGGGTGGGACCGACATGCCCCAGTTGGTCCAGTTTCAGAATGGTGTCGTGGAGGGAATGGAAGTCGAAGTGGGTGGTAATGTTGTCGCTGTCCGCCTTATCCGCCGGATGCTGCACCGGGGTAAAGTCATACACTTCGTAATCGTTAGGCACAACCACCATGCCGCCGGGATGCTGTCCGGTGGTGCGCTTCACGCCGGTGCAGCCTATGGTCAGCCGGTTTTCCTCCGCCCGGCTCACCACCATGCCCTTTTCTTCCAAATACTTCTTTACATAGCCGTAAGCGGTCTTATCCTGCAAAGAGGAAATGGTTCCGGCCTTAAACACATGGTCCTTTCCAAACAGGGTTTCGGTATAGCGGTGGGAACGGGACTGGTATTCATCGGCGAAGTTCAGGTCGATGTCGGGAGACTTATCCCCCTTAAAGCCCAGAAAGGTTTCGAAAGGAATGTTATGGCCGTCCCCTTTCATTTCAGTACCGCAGCTGGGGCAGTTTTTATCCGGCAGGTCAAAGCCGGAACCAACGCTGCCATCGGTGATAAATTCGCTGTGCTTGCAGGCAGGGCAGCGGTAATGGGGCGGCAGCGGATTGACCTCGGAAATACCGGCCATGCTGGCCACCAGAGAAGATCCAACGCTTCCCCGGCTGCCTACCTGATAGCCATCCTCCACCGACTTTTGCACCAGTTTTTGGGCGATCATGTAAAGCACCGCAAAGCCGTTTTTGATGATGCTGTTCAGCTCCGTTTCCAGCCGCTTCTGCACCAGCTCCGGCAGGGGATCACCGTACAGCTCCTTGGCGTGGCTCCAGGTGATTTCCTGAAGCTGCTCCTCACTTCCGGGGATAGAGGGGGGATAGGTGCCTTTGGGAATGGGCCGCACATCAGGGGAAATCATATCCGCAATCTTATTGGGATTTTCAATCACCACCTGCCGGGCGGTCTCCTCCCCCAAATAAGCAAACTCATCCAGCATCTCCCGGGTGGTGTGCAGGTACAGGGGAGGCTGGTAGGCGGCGTCATCAAAGCCCTGGCCGGTCATAAGAATTTCCCGAAAAATAGCGTCGGAGGGGTCCAAAAAGTGGACGTCGCAGGTGGCAACCACCGGTTTATTCAGGGCTTTGCCCAGGTTCACCACAGTACGGTTATAATCCCGGATTACGTCCTCATTTTCCACCCGTCCGGTACGCACCAGATAAGCGTTGTTTCCCACTGGCTGGATTTCCAGATAATCGTAGTAGGAAGCGATTTCCATGAGTTTTTCCCAGGGCATTCCGCTGACAACAGCCTGGTACAGCTCCCCGGCTTCACAGGCACTGCCCAGCAGCAGTCCTTCCCGGTACTCATTCAGCACCGATTTGGGAATCCGAGGCTTTTTGTAAAAATAATTCAGATGGGAAAAACTGATAAGCCGGTACAGGTTTTTCAGCCCCACATTATTTTGCACCAGGATAATCTGGTGGTAGGGGCGGAGTTTTTTCAACTGTTCCTCATAGGGAAGCTGCTCTGTTTCCAGGAACGCCGGAGTAATTTCATTAAACTTGGAGAGGTGGTGCTGTTCCACCAGCATTTTGCTCAGCTTCAGCCAAATTTCCGCCAAAATCATGGCGTCTTCACTGCCCCGATGGTGCTGGAAGGGACCCAGTTTCAGATGCTCCGCCACCAGGTTCAGCTTCACCCGGCGGAGTTTCGGCAGCAGTTTCCGGCAAAGAGGCACAGTGTCCAGGTAAGTACAGGTAAGCTCCATGCCCTGGCGCTGGGCGGCGGCTTCCAAAAAGCCTACGTCAAAGGGAGCGTTGTGTGCAATGAAGATGGGGTCTTCCCCGCAGAACTTAAAAAATGCCTGCAAAGCTTCTGCTTCCATGGGGGCGTCGGAGAGCATGCTTTCCTCAATGCCGGTAAGGTCGGTGATCTTTTCCGGCAGGGAGCGCTGAGGGTTGACATAGGTGTCAAACTCTTCCAAAATTTCTCCGTTTTCCACCAGCACGGCGCCGATTTCAATAATCCGGTCGCTCTGGCGGTTCAAGCCGGTGGTTTCCAGATCGAACACCACATACCGTCCCTCGATGGGACGGTCGGATTCCCCAACGGTAATGGCGCCGTCGCTCCCCTTCCCTTCCACGATGTCGTCGTCGTTGAGAAAGTAAGATTCCACCCCATAAATTACCTTAAAGTCCGGGTCCTCCTTACGGATATCGTCCAGGGTATTCATGGCTTCCGGAAAGGCCTGCACCACTCCGTGGTCGGTGATGGCCACTGCCCGGTGTCCCCAATCGTGGGCCCGGCGGATCAGCTTGGAGGCAGGGGTCATGCCGTCCATGGCGGAGATATTGGTGTGCATATGCAGTTCCACCCGCTTTTCCGGTTCCTCGTCCATGGGGATTTGCCGGGTAAAAACGGTGATGTCGGTGGGGCGGATATTGACCTCCCGGTCATACTTATCGTATCCTGCTTCCCCCTTCACCAGCACGCTGACGCCGGGTTTTAAGGTGTCGTAGGTTTCCCGTTTGGACACGTCCGCCAAAATCTTCAAAATAACGCTGCTGGTATAATCCGTGATTTGCAGGGTATAGATCACCAGCTTGCCGGTACGGGACGTTCTATCCTCTACCGCAAAAATATCCCCCCACACAGTGACCACGCCGGAAGTTTCATTGTTGATATTCCTGAGTTCCATGGGCCGCTGGGTCACCGGCTTGCCGATCAAGGTTTTTCCGTTTTTCGCATGAACCGGCAAAGTATCCAGCACATTCAGCACCGAAGCGCTTTTCTCCTTCGGTTTGGGGCTGGGCGGCGGGGCATACGGCTGCTCTTCCGGCGGCGGAGGCATACCGGGGTCAAAGGGGATATCCTCCAACGGAGGAGGCGCCTCCGGGAAAGGGGAAAAGTCCGGCTGCGGCTCCTGGGCTGCTTCCAGCTTGGTGGTGCCGGAAAACTCCACCTGCACTTCCACCGAAAATTCGTCCCTCAAAATCTCTCGTATCATTTCATCTACCTTGGCGGCGCACAGCAGCTTTAAGCCTCCGTGCTTTAGCTCAATGGTGAGAATCCGGTCTTGATAGGTCACCTGAGCCTGATCAAAGTAGCCGTTAATGATACCGGTGCGGCATTTTAAGGCGGCTTTCAATTCCTCAAAATAATCGGCGGTAAGCAGGTCGGGACGGTACTTGGGGCGGACGGTGACCCGATCGACCTCCAGTCCGGTTTTGAGCTGCTGCTCCAGATCCCGCAGTTCCTGTTTCCCATGGAGATGCCCAAATCGCAGCACCGCTTCCACAGTCCGGGATTGTTCCAGAATATTAAGCTGTAAAATCTCCCCGTCCTCCAGCAAAGGGAGCGCCGTTTCCGGCTGCTGAAGGTAGGGAGAAAACAATTCACTGGCAATGTTACTCAAAGGGATGCTCCTTTACAGTTTTTCCACTTCTTCCAAAAGGGACGGGATAATTTCTTCTTCCGGCACCTTTCGGATAATTTCACCTTTTTTGAAGAGAATGCCGCAGCCTTCTCCGCCGGCCACCCCGATGTCCGCCTCCCTGGCTTCCCCAGGTCCATTGACAATACAGCCCATGACCGCTACTTTGATGTCTTTCCTGCAATCTTTCAAGGCTTCTTCCACCTGGCCAGCCAAGCCGATCAGGTCAATGCGGGTCCGGCCGCAGGTGGGACAGCTGACAAACTGTACTCCGTCCCGGCGCAGATCCAGGGCTTTGAGGATATCCTTGGCGGCATACACTTCTTCCACCGGGTCGGCGGTGAGGGAAACACGAATGGTGTCCCCGATGCCGTGGGCCAAAAGACTGCCGATGCCGATGGCGGATTTGATGATCCCCATGTGTTTGGTTCCCGCTTCGGTCACCCCAAGGTGCAGCGGATAGGGAGCGCTTTGATGCATCAGCTCATAAGCGGAAATCATGGTGCGGACGTCGCTGGATTTAATGGAGATCACGATGTCGGTAAAATCATATTTTTCCAGCAGCCGCACATGGTACAGCGCACTTTCCACTAAGGCTTCCGGGGTGGGGGCGCCGTATTTCGCCAAAATGGATTTTTCCACGCTGCCGGAATTTACCCCAATGCGAATGGGAATCCTTTTTGCCCGGCAGGCTTTTACCACCTCATGAACCCGGTCGTCGCTGCCGATATTGCCAGGGTTAATGCGGATTTTATCGATCCCCGCAGCGGCGCATTCCAGAGCCAGCCGATAGTCAAAGTGAATGTCCGCCACCAGGGGAACCGAAACCTTTTCCTTGATGGCGGGAATCAGCGCCACCGCCTCTTTGTTGGGGATAGCGGCACGGATAATCTCACACCCGGCCCGTTCCAAGCGCACTGCCTGCTCCACACTGCCGGGAATGTCGTAGCTTTTGGTGTTCAGCATGGACTGAATGGAAACGCTGCCGTCTCCCAGCACCAAATCTTTCACCTTTACCTGGCGAATGCTTGCCATAGAATCGGCCTCCTTTTTCAAACCTAATTACTTTTCACTATCCAAGCAGATTGAGCAGGTCTTTGCAGCTAATAAAGATCATCAGGGCAAAGAGCAGCGCCAATCCCACTGCATTGATGACAGAAGTATACTTTTTCGGAATCGGGCGGCGGACAATCAATTCAATCAGCACAAACAGCAACTGACAGCCGTCCAGCGCCGGAATGGGAAGCAAATTGAAAATACCCACATTGATGGTCAAAAAGGCGGTGAGCAGCAGCACTCCATCTGCACCGTAGCTCAGGGTCTGCCCCACGGCCTGACCCACTCCAATGGGTCCGGACAGTTCGGTAATACCCACCTGGCCGGTGAAGAGCATTCCCAGGCTCCGCCAGATCATCACCGTTAAGGTGCAGAACTTTTTGGCGGAATACTCCACCGCATTGAAAAAGTGATTGGGACGGGAATAAAGATAAAAGTCCAGAGCGATGGAACTGCTGCCATCTTCATTGTCCACCATAGGGAACTGAACGTCGGTCAGTTCCACCGTTTGGCCGCTGCGGGAAACCGTAATATCCGCCGTTCCATCGGTAGCTGACATCAGCAGCATAGCGATATCTGTTTCGGTAAACACCGGGGAACCGTCGATGGAAAGAATGGTATCCTCCGCCTGCAAACCGGTTTGGGAACTGGAAGCCCCTTCTGCAAATTTCGCCACCGTGGTAGTGGGGATATAATCCTGGAACCCATACAGACAAAAGAGGATCACAAATCCCAGCACAAGATTCATAAAGATCCCCGCTGCCAAAATAATCAGCCGCTGCCAGGGGCGCTTTTGAGAATAGGAATTTTCTCCTTCCTGGGGAGTTTCCTCCCCTTCCATCTGCACATAGCCGCCGATAGGCAGCAGACGAATGGTATAGAGGGTGCGGATCTTTCCGGGTTTGGGCGGTTTTTTCCGCTTTAGGGCGGCCAGCTTAGGCCCCATGCCAATGGAGAATTCCAGGATATTTACCCCGAAAGCTCTGGCGGCACAGAAATGCCCCAATTCATGAATGGTGATAATGACTCCGAAAATCAGAATGGTCAACAGGATGGTCAGCAGCATGGACTTCCCCCTACCCAGCGATGTGGCTCTGCACAAATTCCCGGGCAGCCCGGTCAGTCATGATTATGTCTTCCACCGTAAATTCATGCTTGGCCGGCACCCCGTCCAAAGCCTTGCGCACCAGCTCTCCGATCTGCAAAAAGCTGATTTTTTCCTGCAAAAACAGGGCCACTGCCTGCTCGTTGGCGCCGTTGACAATGGTGGGGTACAGCCCGCCCCGGCGGACAGCCTCCATACAGCAAGCCAGACAGTCAAAGGTTACCAGATCCGGTCGGGCAAAGTGCAGCGCACCGTAGGCAAACAGATCTAATTCCTGAGCGGGGGAGGGTTTCCGGTCCGGATAGGTTAAGGCGTACTGAATGGGTATCCGCATATCCGGATTGCCAAGTTGGGCAATGAC
>CAZWNI010000028.1:0-11996 GCA_964635385.1 uncultured Oscillospiraceae bacterium | reverse complement strand
GTTCCCTCTTGAAACGGGCTGTCTTTACCTGCATTGCAGCGGCGGTGTCCATTGCTCTGGCCGTTAGCCTGCTGGTGGTGGGCTACACTGTTTCCAACCAAATGCTTCAGCAGCAGCAGCAGGCCATTCTGACCCAGGCCCGGCTCTGTGCCAACGCACTGGATTGGGATCAGCCTTTGCTGGCTCAGTGCCAGTCCCTGTGCGCCAATTTGACGGCAAATGCCAGGATTACCATCATCGATGCTGAGGGAAATGTGCTCTGCGACACGGCGGTGGAAGAGGAAGAGGATCTGGAAAACCATGAGTCCCGTCCGGAAGTGGAGGAGGCCCTTCTTTCCGGCAGCGCCACCTCCCTGCGCCAATCGGACACGATTCAGGAAACCATGCTTTACGGCGCCGTGCGTACCGAAAACGGGAATGTTCTGCGGATCAGTCAGCCCAGCAGCGGAGTGCTGGAGTATTTTTGGCTGCTGCTGCCCGGCTTGCTGATGGGGTTTGTGGGGGCGCTGCTGGTCGCCTTGCTGCTGGCGGGACGGTTCGCCAAAAGCGTCACCCGGCCGGTGCGGGAAATCGGCCAGCAGATGATGAAGATTGGGGAAGGGGAGAAGGTGCAGATCGATCCGCCGGAATACGACGAACTGCTGCCCATTGCCCAGTCCACCCTGCGCCTGTCCCAGCAGGTAGAGGAGACGTTGCAAAAATATAAGCGGGAGCGCCGCCGGATTGACGAGATGCTGGTGAATATGGAGGAAGGCTTTATCCTTACCGACGGGAACGTAAAGGTGCTTACCATTAACCATGCTGCCCGAAAATGGTTCAACTGCGAAGCCCTTCCAGATGGGCAGGATCTGGTTTGCTACACCCGCTCCCCCCAGCTTTGCGACCTGGCCCGCCGAACCCTGGAGGACCGCCAGCCCCGGCGGATGGACCTTCATCAGGACGGCTCGGTGTTTGACGTGCGGCTGGGCGCCGTGCGGGAGGGGGGCGGCCTGGTGATTGTGCTGGTGGACGTCACCGGCGACCGCCAGATGGGACAGGTGCGGCAGGAATTTTTCGCCAGTGCTTCCCATGAGCTGAAAACCCCCATTACCTCCATCGGCGGCTATGCGGAGCTGTTGGAGCAGGACGGCTTTACTCCTCAGCAGAAAAAGGACTTTCTGGCCCAGATTCGCCGGGAAGTAAAGAATATGACCGCCTTGATCAACGATATTCTCACCATTTCCCGCCTGGAAAGCGGGGAAACCAGCGCCGTCAGCCAGCCGGTGGAGATGGAACCGGTAATCCGGGAAGCCCTCTGTTCGGTGCAGCCTCTGGCAGAGCAGAACCAGATTGCCCTTCGTGCAGACTGTGAGGACGCCCCTGCTGTTTATGCGGACCGTCGGCATATGTACAGCATTGTCAGCAACCTGATCCGCAATGCCGTCCAATATAACCGTCCCGGCGGGAAAGTGGAGGTGGAGTGCCGGAAAAAGGAAGGGGAAATGTACCTTTCCGTTTCCGATAACGGCATCGGCATTCCCGCTTCCCTCCAAGGCAGGGTGTTCGAGCGGTTTTTCCGGGTGGATAAAGGCCGCTCCCGGCAGACCGGCGGAACCGGATTGGGTCTGAGCATTGTTAAGCACACGGCCCAGTATTACGGCGGCACTGTGGGAGTGGACAGCGTGGAAGGGCAGGGCAGCCGGTTTTGGGTGCAGATTCCCCTAACGCCTGCTTTTCCTCCTTCCGAACCCCGGAATAGAATCGGATTGAATGGATAAATTTTCCTTTTCTTACCGGCTTTTTTGTGTTATACTGAAACCATGGAGGTGAATATCTATGCAAAAGTATGTTTGTGGACCCTGCGGCTATGTCTATGACCCTGAAGTGGGCGATCCGGACAACGGCATCGCTCCCGGCACCGCATTTGAGGATATCCCGGATGATTGGGTGTGTCCGATTTGCGGCGTGGGCAAGGACGAGTTTGCGCCTGAAGATTAAGTAAAAAGCCCTCTCGGTTGATGTTCCGAGGGGCTTTTGCTTTATTTATTGGCTGTCTGGCGGCTGCACATCAAAGGCGGTGCGCTTCACCAGCCAGTCCTTGCAGCGCTGCTGATGGGCCAGGTGGAGGGGGTGGTTCTGATACGCCGGAAGCTGGGACAGATCTTCCAGGGTGACGCAAAAGAGAAAATCCCACTCTCCTCCCGGCAGCAAGGGCCGGATTCCGGCACTGAGTACCTGAGGGATCTGGGTCAGGGTAGCCACAGAATCGGAAATCTGTTCCAGATAAGGGGCGGTGTCCCCGGCTCGAATGGAGTCGGAAAACCGCCAAAGAAGAAAATGCTGAACCATAACGCAATGCCTCCCGCAGAATAAAAATCTTTTCTTTATCATAACACCAACCAGCTTGGGGCGCAACGCATTTTTATCATTTTTTCCACTGATTTATTTGACAAACCACCCTGTTTTGTGGTTAAATAGAAGATGAAATTGTTCCGCTCCAAGCGGGAAGGAGAGATTACATGAAATTGAAACGTCTTTTGGCTGTTTTTTGCAGTGCAGCTTTGGCTTTGGGAGCCTTTACCGGCTGCCAGCAAAGCAGCAGCAGTGACAGCAGCTACAACGTGGCCATTGTGCAGCTGGTGGATAACGGCGCTTTCACCGAAATGCGGGAAGCCTTTATCCAGCAGATGCGGGATCTGGGTTACAGCGAAGATGAAATGACCTTTGATGTGCTCAACGCCCAGGGAGACACCTCCACCTTGAATTCCATCTGCGCCGACCTGAACAACCAGGATTATGACCTGATTGTTTCCATCGTTACTCCGGCCACCCAGGCTGTGGTAAACGCTGAGCCGGATGCCCCCGTGGTGTTCATCTCGGTGACCAACCCGATCAACGCCGGGGTCATGAGCTCCATGGAATCCCCGGATAAAAATGCGACCGGCACCTCCAACATTGTGCCGGTAGATGAAATCTTCGGCTTGATGGAAACCCTCACCCCTGAAGCCAAGAATATCGGCATTCTGTATTGCTCCGGGGAAGTGAACGCCGTGTCCACTGCGCAGGACGCCAAGGACTACCTCACTGCAAATGGCTATACCTATGAGGAAGTTACCGTCACCAACTCTTCCGAAGTGCAGCAGGCCGCCGAGAGCCTGGCTTCCAAAGTAGACGCCATCTATGTACCCATCGACTCCACCGTCCAGACCGCCATGGCCCAGGTGGTGGAAGCGGCTACCGAAAACGGCATCGCTGTTTACGGCTCTGACCCGGTCATGGTGGAATCCGGCGCCTTGGCCAGCGCCAGCTGCTCCAACACTCAGTTGGGACAGGAATCTGCCAAGATGGCGGATCTGATTTTGCAGGGAACTCCGGTTTCCGAAGTACCCGCCGTTTATATGAGCGACTTCCAGTATGTGGTAAATCAGGATACCGCTGATGCTTTGGGCATCACCCTGCCCACTGACCAAAGTTGGAGCGTCATTACCACCGAGAACTAAGGGTGCATTTTAACAATGCGGAAAAGGAAGGCTTTGACGCTTTCCTTTTTCGCTGTTTGTCAGTAAACTCCGCAGCGTTTTGCTGCACAAAGGTGTGAGACTCATGAATTTAAACTTTCTTTTGAGCTCCGGCCTGCTGGGTTTGGAATACGCCATGCTGGCGCTGGGGGTGTACATCACCTTCCGGGTTCTGAATATCCCGGACCTGACGGTAGACGGCAGCTTCACCTTCGGCCTTGCGGTCAGCGCTGTGTTTGCCGCCGGGGGACACCCCTTTTTGGGACTGCTTATGGCTCTGCTGGCAGGAGCAGCGGCGGGCTGCGTCACCGGCCTGCTGCAAACCCGCTGGGGGATTCACCCCATTCTGGCCGGGATTTTGACCATGAGCGGATTGTATACCGTCAACATTACCGTGATGGGCAGTCCCAATATTTCTCTGATTAACAGCGATAAGTTTTTCAGCTTTTTGGAAGACGCCTTGACGAAAAACGGCGCCCGGTACTTAACCGTGGGGATTATCGTGCTGCTCTGTGTAGGGTTGCTGGCGCTGTTTTTCAAAACCAGCCTGGGGCTGTGTATCCGTGCCACCGGCAACAACGAAGCCATGGTGCGGGCCAGCAGCATCAACCCCAACTTTACCAAAATCGTGGCGCTGGCCTTGGCGAACGGCATGGTGGCCCTGTCCGGCGGCGTGCTGGCTCAGTGCCAGGGCTATGCGGACATTAACTCCGGCTCCGGCATGATTGTCATTGGCTTGGCTTCCGTCATTATTGGGGAAGTGTTTTTCGGCCGGCGAAGCATTCTGCTCTGCCTGATCAGCGCCGTGGTGGGTTCGGTGGTGTACCGGATCATCATTGCCCTGGCTTTGCAGCTAAATTTGTTCGACTCCAATGCACTGAAACTCATCAGCGCTGTCATCGTAGCCATTACCCTGGCGGTGCCCACCTTCAAGACCCGGTTCAGCAACTGGAAGATCCGAAGGGAGGCGAGGCGAAATGCTTAAGATTACCGACCTTCATAAGACCTTTTTGAAGGGCACCCCCAACGCCCATCACGCTTTGCGGGGAATCAATCTCACCCTCAACGACGGGGATTTCGTCACCGTCATCGGCTCCAACGGGGCAGGGAAGTCCTCCCTGTTCAACGCCATTGCCGGCTCCTTTCTTTGCGACAGCGGCAGCATTGTGCTGGACGGCCAGGACATCACCTTCGTCAAGGAACACCGCCGGGCAAAGCAGATTTCCCGAATGTTTCAGGACCCCATGCTGGGTACCGCCCCGGATCTCACCATTCAGGAAAATATGGCTTTGGCTTACTCCAAGTCGGTAAAGGGAATGCTGTCCTTGGCCCTGTCCAAACAGGACGCCCAGCTCTTCCGGGAAACCCTGACCCAGTTGAACATGGGCATTGAGGATCGAATGAAGACCAAAATGGGTCAGCTTTCCGGCGGCCAGCGGCAGGCAGTGGCCCTGATGATGGCCACCTTGGTGACGCCCCGGCTGCTGCTGCTGGATGAACACACCGCCGCCCTGGACCCGGTGACGGCGGAAAAGGTGCTGGACATCACCCGGGATGTGGTAGCCAAGCACGCCATCACCACCATGATGATTACCCATAACATTGCCTCTGCCTTGAGCATGGGAAACCGCACCATTATGATGGAGCAGGGTCAGATTGTGCTGGATCTTTCCGGCCCGGAGCGGGACAATCTGGACGTTCCCGGCCTGCTGGAGCTGTACCGCCAGCGTTGCAACCGGGAACTGGACAATGACCGAATGCTGCTCAATCACGACAATTAAATTTTTGCAAAAAGAAGTGCCTGAACGGTTTTTCCGCTCAGGCATTTTTGTCTGATTAACCGAATAAGCCGAACCGGCTGTTTAATGCCCGGTCGGTGAAGGTAAACTGACCTTGGGCCTGCTCTCGCAGCTCCTTGCTGTCAAAGCCGGGACGTTCCAACAGTTGTTGGAGTAGCTGCTTTGGCTGGGCTTGGCGCCACTGCTCCAGGGTCAGGTAGTCTTGCTGGTTGTCCTCCAAAAGCTGGACGCACTTTAAGTCGTATACAATGGGCAGCACCGGCTTGTCGTACAGCCACCCCAGCACAATGCTGTGGAACCGGGTGGCCACCACCCGGTCTGCTTTGGCAAAAGCCTCCAGCACCGGCTGAAGATCGTCCTGGTAGGACAGAATTTCCACCTGGGGAGAACCGCCCTGCTTCATAGCGCCTTGGATTCGCCGGGCGGCAGTTTCGTCCCCCTGCATCTCGCAGAAAGACACCAGAACCACTTTGTAGCCCTGTTCCACCAGCAAATCCCCCAGCGCCGCCAGATTGGATTCATACCCAGCCTGGTGCTGGCAGATACTGTACTTGCCGCCCCGGTGTTCCAGATCCAGAACCGAGATTACCACTGTTTTTTCCGCAGAGGGCAGAGGGTCGGCGGGAGAATAGGAAAAGGCCACATCCGGCGCCCACCGCACCCGGGGCAGATCCTGGAACTTGTCATAGGAGGGCTGGTCCCGGAAACAGATTCCCCGGTACCGGGCAAATAGGGCGTGATAGCGGCGGTAGTAGTCCGGGTCGGTGTAGGGGCCGAAGTTAGCTCCCACCACATAAAGCCGCTGGCTGTACCGGCAGAGGTCGGCGTCGATTTGGTAGGCGGCGGAAAAATCATCTTGGTGCTGGACGAACACCGAACCGCCGATATGTACCGTGGCGTAGCATTGGGTGGCCATCCACATCAAAAAACCGTTGGTTTTCTGCCGGCGGTGTTTTTTCATCCACTCCTCCTTTTCCTGTACCATGGGGTCGCCAGGGGTGTGGATCACTGCATTGGTCAGGGCGGCAAACCGCTGTTTGTACCGCTCTTCCGCCAGCATATGGAACTCGACCTTGGGATACCGGCGGCAGAGGATCGTCACCAGTAGGTCATCTCCCAGGTTTCCCGCCAGATAGGCATGTACCAGAACTCGCTTCATCGCTGGTCCCTCCTTCTGAAATCTTTTTTTAAGGATAACATACTTTTCCGGTTTTCGCAACCAAAGACGTTGTGGACTGTGGAAATCAATTTTGAGACGAAACACAAAAAATGATAAAAAGGCGTGAAAACGGAAATGCTATTATTTGCTATAGTCCATTCTAACCAACACCAGACCCGCATCTGCACAGACAATGTCCTTGAGAGGCTGAACTTGTTGGTTGACTTCATTCAGCTTAGAGTCTGCAAATCATTTGACACTGCCCGAACAACCAGCTCCCCCAAAATCTCTAAAAAAGAGAAATTTTCCATTTTACCTATTGACAGGGTAGGTAGAATGGAATATAATTATACCGACCTAAACAGTAGGTAGAACAGAAAGATTTATGAGATTGCTGAAAACAAGATGGAGCTTTGGAGCTTCTCCCGGTGTAATCAAATGGGATCTTTTTGTTTTGGCTGGAGGATCTTATAAAAATCCCTCTGGCTGTTCATCATATGGTAAGGCAGGTAATCTCAATGGGTGATTTTTTTGGAAAGCTCCTTCGAGAAAACTTTCGTTTTGGCCGAATGTGTTTTATTCCGATGAATCATGAAACACGATAATCCAAAAATGAAAGGAATAAACGACTATGAATCATTACAAATTTGAAACCCTTCAACTGCACGTTGGACAGGAAACCCCAGACTCCGCAACCGATGCACGGGCAGTGCCGATTTACGCAACCACTTCTTATGTGTTCCAGGATTGCGCCCACGCCGCCGCCCGATTCGGGCTTCAGGAGTCGGGCAATATCTATAGCCGTCTCACCAACTCTACGCAGGACGTGCTGGAAAAGCGGGTTTCCGCTTTGGAAGGCGGCGTTGCCGCACTGGCCCTGTCTTCTGGCGCCGCTGCCATCACATACACAATCGAAGCGTTGGCCCAGAACGGCGGTCACATCGTAGCGCAAAAGAGCATTTATGGCGGCAGCTATAACCTGCTGGCTCACACCCTGCCAAACTTTGGGATTACTGCCAGCTTCGTCAATATTCATAATCTGGACGAAGTGGAGCGTGCCATTCAGCCAAACACCCGGGCCATCTATATCGAAACCCTGGGCAACCCCAATAGCGATATCCCTGATATAGACGCCCTGGCGGAACTGGCACACCGCCATGGCCTGCCGCTGGTGGTGGACAACACCTTTGGCACGCCATATTTAATCCGGCCCATTGAACACGGTGCGGACATCGTGGTTCATTCCGCTACCAAGTTTCTTGGAGGGCATGGCACAACGCTGGGCGGTATCATTGTGGATTCCGGCAAGTTCGACTGGTGGGCGTCCGGCAATTATCCGGCGATTGCCGCACCCAATCCCAGCTATCACGGGGTGTCCTTTGTTCAGGCTGCAGGGGCTGCCGCTTTTGTCACCTACATTCGGGCGATTCTGCTGCGGGATACAGGCGCTTGCATTTCTCCCTTTGCCGCCTTCCTGCTTTTGCAGGGGGTGGAGACCCTGTCTCTGCGCATAGAGCGCCATGTAGAGAATACCAAAAAGGTGGTTGCATTCCTGGCCGGCCACCCGCAGGTAGAACAGGTCAACCATCCGTCTTTGCCGGAACATTCCGATTATTTGTTGTATCAAAAGTATTTTCCCAATGGCGGCGGCTCCATCTTCACCTTTGACATCAAAGGCGGACAGGAGGAGGCCTATCGGTTTATTGACAGCCTGAAGATTTTTTCCCTGCTTGCCAACGTTGCCGATGTGAAGAGTTTGGTGATTCATCCGGCAACCACCACCCATAGCCAACTTACAAAGGAAGAGCTGGCAGCGCAAGGCATCAAGCCGAATACCATTCGTCTGTCCATTGGCACAGAGCATATCGACGATATAATTGCAGACCTGCAGCATGGATTTGACGCAGTCAAGGAGGGGTAAAAATGAGCCGTATCTACACATCAGCAGACCAACTGATTGGGAACACGCCGCTTTTGGAATTGACGCACATTGAGAGGATATTTCAGCTAAAGGCTCGTCTTCTCGCCAAGCTGGAATACCTGAATCCATCTGGTTCGGTCAAAGACCGCATTGCCAAAGTCATGATCGATCAGGCGGAGCAGGCAGGGCTGTTGAAACCCGGCTCGGTGATCATCGAACCCACTTCCGGAAATACGGGAATCGGCCTTGCCTCCGTAGCAGCCGCTAGAGGCTACCGAATGATCCTTGTGATGCCGGAAACCATGTCCGTAGAGCGCCGCCAGCTTATGAAAGCCTATGGCGCAGAGATCGTGCTGACAGAGGGTGCAAAAGGCATGAAAGGCGCCGTTGAAAAGGCGGAGGAATTGGCGGAGAAAACGCCGGACAGCTTTCTTCCAGGACAATTTGTGAATCCATCTAACTCGAAGGCGCACCGGGAAACCACCGGTCCGGAAATTTTCAGGGATACCGATGGAAAGGTGGATATTTTTGTTGCCGGCGTGGGAACCGGCGGAACCATCACCGGCGTGGGTGAATATTTGAAAGCCCAAAAGCCCAGTGTGCAAGTTATTGCGGTAGAACCTGCGTCCTCTGCCGTATTGTCCACAGGCATTGCCGGAACACATAAGATTCAGGGGATCGGCGCAGGCTTTGTTCCCGATGTGCTGAATACCAAAATTTACGACGAGATTATTCCTGTGGAAGATACAAATGCTTTTGCGACAGGAAATCTGATCGGCAAACAGGAAGGGGTTCTTGTCGGCATATCCTCCGGCGCCGCTGTGTGGGCTGCAATCGAGGTTGCAAAACGGCAGGAAAATGAAGGGAAAATGATTGTCGTCCTTTTGCCGGATACGGGCGACAGATACCTGTCTACGCCGCTCTTTGCAGATTGATGTAGAAACTCCGGCAATCGCTGCGGTTGCCGGAGTTTCCTTGATTCAGGGTTAGCGCCAGGACAGGGACATCTCAAAAACAGCAGATATACACTGCGTAAAGGAGGAAACCATGCAAATTTATCTTGATAATGCGGCCACCACAAAAATGAGTGATACGGCACTCCGTGCAATGCTGCCATATTTTAATGAGCAATATGGAAATCCGTCCAGTTTGTATTCTTTTGGACAAAAGGCCAAGGAAGCCATCGGTGACGCTCGTGAGAAAATTGCAGAATTGATTCACGGGGAAGCCAGGGCAGTCACCTTCACCTCAGGGGGCAGCGAGGCGGACAATCAGGCAATCCGTTCAGCGGCTGCCATCGGGGCAAGAAAAGGGAAGCGCCATATTGTTTCCACCGCCTTTGAACACCATGCCGTATTGCACACACTGGAACAGCTGGAAAAAGAGGGCTTTGAAGTCACGCTGCTGGACGTCCATGAAAACGGCATTGTCCAGCCGGAGGAGGTAAAAGCAGCCATTCGTCCGGACACCTGCCTGGTCACCGTGATGTATGCCAACAATGAAATCGGGACCATTCAGCCGATTCAGGAGATCGGAAGCATTTGCCGTGAGCGGGGCGTCCTGTTCCATACCGACGCCGTGCAGGCAGCCGGGCATCTGCCCATCGATGTCCAAAGGCAAAACATCGACCTGCTGTCCCTCTCAGCCCATAAGTTCCACGGCCCCAAAGGAGTTGGCGTCCTCTATGCCAGAAAGGGGATTCCTCTCACGCCTTTGATTGAGGGCGGCGCACAGGAGCGGGGAAAACGGGCTGGCACCGAAAATGTCCCCGCCATCATGGGAATGGCGGCGGCTCTGGAGGAGGCCTGCCAAAACATGGAAGCGAACCGGGTGAGATTATCTGCGCTGCGGGATCAGCTGATTCGGGGTCTGGCTCAGATCCCCCATTCCATTTTGAACGGCGATGCAGTGAAACGGCTTCCTGGGAATGTCAATTTCTGCTTTGAGGGGATTGAAGGAGAGTCTTTGCTTCTGCTTTTGGACGACAAAGGGATCTGCGCTTCCTCCGGGTCGGCCTGTACCTCCGGCTCTCTCGACCCCAGCCATGTGCTGCTGGCCATCGGAAGGCCCCATGAAATCGCCCATGGCTCCCTGCGGCTTTCCCTTTCGGAGGAGACGACAGAACAGGAAATCGAATATACCATTCGTGCCGTTACAGAGGTCGTAGCTTACCTGAGAAGTATGTCTCCCGTGTGGCGTGACCTGGAAAATGGAATAAAACAGTTTGTGATTCAGTGAGGTGTTGTATTATGGCTCTTTACAGTGAAAAGGTAATGGATCATTTTCGTCATCCCCGCAATGTGGGGGTCCTTGAAAACGCCGATGGCGTGGGCGAAGTGGGCAACGCCCAGTGCGGCGATATTATGAAAATATACCTGAAGGTGGACAATGATGTGATTACCGACGTCAAATTTGAAACCTTTGGCTGCGGCAGCGCCATTGCGTCCAGTTCCATGGCTACGGAAATGATCAAAGGCAAACCGGTTTCGGAGGCGATGGAGCTGACAAATAAAGCGGTTGCGGAAGCGCTGGACGGCCTTCCGGCCCATAAGCTCCACTGTTCCGTTCTGGCAGAGGAGGCGATTAAGAAGGCGTTGCAGGACTACTATGACCGCAATGGCATTCCATACGATGCGGCTCAGTTCCCAAAGACAGATTCTTGCCCGATGGACTATGGTGCGCATGCATGAAGGCAATGATTGCCATGAGCGGCGGCGTGGATTCCAGCGTCGCCGCTTATTTGACAAAACAGCAGGGCTATTCCTGCATTGGCGTCACGATGAAGCTGTTGGCAAGTGAATTGGCTGAAAATGCAGGCGGACACCGCTGCTGCTCGCTGGATGATGTGGAAGATGCCAGGAGCGTAGCCCGCCGCCTGGAAATTCCATATTATGTTTTTAACTTTTCCGATTCTTTTCGTGAGTCTGTACTGGAACGGTTTGTGTCTGCGTATGAGAACGGCCTGACCCCAAATCCCTGCATTGACTGCAACCGCTATCTTAAATTCGGCCGGCTGTATCAGAGGGCAAAGGTGCTTGGCTGCGATAGTATTGTGACAGGGCACTACGCCCGCATCGCATACGACGATAAGTCGGGGCGCTTTTTATTAAAAAAAGCCGCCGATCCAGCCAAGGATCAAAGCTATTTCCTTTATGGAATGACCCAGGAACAGCTAAGGCACACACGCTTTCCCCTTGGCGGACTTACGAAACCGGAGGTTCGGGAAATTGCGGCGAAGCATGGCTTTGTGAATGCACAAAAGCACGACAGTCAGGACATCTGCTTTGTCACCAATGGGAAATACTCTGATTTCATCAAAGAATATAGGGCAAAGTCCTATCCGGAAGGGGATTTCGTAGATGGGAAGGGGAAAGTGCTGGGTACGCATAAGGGACTTCTGTACTATACCGTAGGCCAGCGGCGAGGCCTGCATCTTCCGTCGGATACCCCCTTGTATGTCTGTGCCTTAGACCCGGCCAACAATCAAATTGTTCTTGGCCCGGAATGTGAATTATATTCCGATACTCTGATTGCAAACGATTTGAATCTGATTTCGGTCCCTTGTTTCACAGGCCCAACACGGCTGAAGGCAAAAATCCGTTCCCGTCAGCCGGCGCAAT
>CAZWNI010000027.1:0-12004 GCA_964635385.1 uncultured Oscillospiraceae bacterium | reverse complement strand
GGGTCAGCTTCGCCAAGAGTTGGAACAGATGGGCTACACCCGATAGTTTCCTCCTTTTATCGTTGCTTTTCTGTTGGCTCTGTGGTACAATAACACCGAAGAAGGGAAGTTATTCAAAAGGAAACAAAAAGGGGATTTCAATATGATTCGTTTAATTGCATCAGATATGGACGGCACCCTTCTCGAGGACGGCGGCCACAGCATCAGCCAAGAATACCACCCGGTGATACAATCCCTGCTGAATCAGGGGATTTTCTTTGTAGGCGCCAGCGGCCGGCAGTTTCACAGCATTGCCGAGCTGTTCCCCAAAGAGGCCCAAGCCATGTACTTCATCACCGACGGCGGCGGGGCTTTGCGCAGCTACAACCAGGTGCTGAAAGCTTTTACCCTGGAAGAAACCATGCTGGCGGAAATGGTGCAGGATGCCCTGAACCTGCCGGGGTGTGATGTGATGCTCTGCGGGTTGCAGCATTCCTATGTCCGGCAAAAGGATTCCCAGCTCTACCGCTGGCTGGTGGATGGGTACCATTTTCAGGTAGAGCTGAACCCTGCCCTGACCTGCCCGCCGGGAGAACAGATTGTAAAGCTTTCCATCTATCACCCCACTGACACCGAAGCCATTGTGAATGAATGGTTCGCTCCCAAATGGGGAGACAAGGTCCAAATCGCCAGCGCCGGCATTCAATGGATGGACTGCGTCAGCCTGAAAGCCAACAAAGGCAATGCCCTGGCCGCTTTGCAGCAGCGGCTGAGGATTCCTCCGGAAGAAACCATGGTGTTTGGGGACAACATCAACGACATTCCCATGCTGAAGCAAGCCAAGTACAGCTACGCCGTGGAAAATGCCCGGCAGGAGTGCAAGGAAGCCGCCAACTTTAGCTGTCCCGGCTGGCGGGAGGACGGTGTTTTGCAGGTACTCAAACAGGTCAGCGAAGGGAAAGTTTGGTAAGGAAAATCAAATCAAGAGGAAGCAAGGACGGCGAAACGCCGTCCTTTAACTTATCAAAAAGTGTCGCATAAGCGGCACTTTCTTGCTTTATGACAGAACAGTAAGAAACCCAAGCCTTTGCCTTCCGGCTCAGCTTGGGTTTCTCGACAATCTGGGGAAAGCCGTTCAGATTTTTCCTCAGATTCCTATTATCACGGGAAAAAGGGTTAACTGCGGCTGACCAATCCCTTTTCCGCATCTAGTAAAACTACGGAACCGGTTTTGAGGATCTTGGTGGCGTTGTGCGCCCCCACGATCACCGGCTTATTCATCGCCAAACCTACAATGGCGGCGTGGCTGTTGATGCCGGCCTGCTCGGTAATCACCCCGCCGGCGGTGTGGAGGTACTCGATCCAGCTGTTGTCGGTGCTTTGGGTGACAATAATGTCTCCTTCCTGGAACCGTTCTTCCAATTCCTCCGCCGTTTCCGCCACACAAACACGGGCAGTGACCCGCTTTTCGGTAACGCCTTCTCCGGTGACCAGAACGTGGCCCACCACGTCTACCTTCATCATGTTGGTGGTGCCGGATACGCCCAGCGGCACGCCGGCAGTAATCACCACCAAATCGCCGCTGTGAACCAAGCCGGCCCGCTGGGCGGCTTCCACTGCATGTTCAAACAAGCTCTCGCTGTCGGTTTCAGTTTGGATCCGCATGGGGATAACGCCCCAGCTCAGGCTCAGTTGGTGGTACACCGTATCCCGGTTGGTACAGGCCACAATGGGAGATGCGGGACGGAACTTGGACAACTGCCGTGCTGTAACGCCGGACATGGTCACGGTGATAATGGCACTGGCGCCCAAATCGTGAGCAGTGGTGCAGGTAGCATGGGAAATGGCATTGGTCACGTCAAAATTGGCAATGGTTTCCCGAGACTGGAAACGACGGACATAGTTGATGGCTTCCTCCGTGCGCTCCGCAATCCGCACCATAGTCTTCAGCGCTTCCACCGGATAGGTGCCGGCGGCGGTTTCTCCGGAAAGCATGATGGCGCTGGTGCCGTCATAGATGGCGTTGGCCACATCGGTGGATTCCGCACGGGTGGGACGGGGGTTTTTGATCATGGAATCCAGCATCTGGGTTGCGGTGATTACCTGCTTGCCGGCCAGATAAGCCTTTTTGATCAGCTTCTTTTGCAGAATCGGCACGTCCTCCAGGGGAATCTCCACCCCCATGTCGCCACGGGCTACCATAATGCCGTCTACCACCCGAAGGATCTGGTCGATGTTCTCCACGCCCTCGGCATTTTCAATCTTGGCGATGATGTTGATGGAATGACAGTCGTGTTCATCTAAAATTTTTCGTACAGCCAGAATGTCCGTTGCGTTCCGGGTAAAGGAAGCGGCGATGCAGTCAAACCCCTCTTTAATGCCGAAGATAATGTCGCTGCGATCCCGTTCACTGATAAAGGGCATACTCAGCTTAGTGCCGGGCACATTGATCCCCTTCCGGTCGGAAATTACGCCGCCGTTCTCCACCCGGCAGACAATGGCGGTTTCGGTTTTGGACATGACCTTCATTTTAATCAGGCCGTCGTCCAGCAGCACAGTCCGTCCCTCTTCGATGTCTTTGGGAAGGTCTTTGTAGGTGATGCTCACCTGGTTTTCCGTTCCTTCCACCTCTTCTGTTGTCAGGGTAAAGAGCTGGCCTTCCTTCAATGTCACCTTATGGTCCTTAAAGGTGCCAATCCGAATTTCCGGCCCCTTGGTATCCAAAATAGTAGCCACAGGAAGTTTCAGTTCCTGGCGAAGCTGTTTCACTACCGCCAATTTTTCTTTGGCGTATTCATGAGTGGCGTGAGAAAAATTGAACCGGGCGCCGTTCATGCCGGAGAGCATCAACTGACGGATCATTTCCGGCGAATCGGAGGCGGGTCCCAATGTACAGATAATTTTTGTTTTCCTCATAAAAGCATCCTCCCGGTTTGTGCGATTCATAGTTGTATTTTATCACGGAACCGGAAAAATGACAATAAGCTTTCTGTGGTTTTTTTAATCTGACAAAATTATCACAAATGACAGCTTTTGCCTGCCTCGCCCTTCCTTTACTCCAGCCATTTCCGCATCTGTGCCAGCACGGATTTTTCCCTGCGGCTGACCTGAGCCTGACTGATCCCCAGTGCTTTTGCTGTCTGAGCCTGGGTGAGATTTTCATAGTACCGAAGCCAAATCAGCCGCCGGTCCCCAGCTTCCAGACGGCTGAGCATCTGCCGCACCGACAATTTGTCCAGCAGTTCTCCCTGGCGGCTGTCTTCCCTGGGCTCGATTCCCCCTTCTTCCGGGGAAGCTGTCAGAGAAAGGGCTGGAGAAAAGGCTTCCAGGGTTTGTACCACCTCTTCTGGGGAAAAGCCGGTGGCCTGGCAAACCTGGGACACTGTTGGCTCCCGGCCGTGTTCCGCCAAAAACCGTTCTCGAAATGCAGCGCACTTCCCGGCATTCTGCCGCAGCTTCCGGCCCGCCTTCACCGGCGCCTGCTGCCGCAAAAGAGCCCGCATCTCGCCTAAAATCACCGGCACGGCATAGGTGGAAAACCGGTAGCCCAAGGACGGATCAAACCCTTTGGCCGCCTTCATTAAACCCAGATTGCCGGCGGCGATCAATTCTTCGTAAGGGGCGCCCCGCCCTGCCAACCGCCCGGCGCAAAGCCGCACCAGTCCCAGGTTTTCTTCTGCTAAACGGGTTTCCTCCATGCTTGCCCCCTTTCTTTTTCCCTTACTCCAAGGCTCGAAGGGTCTTTTTCAGTACGACAGTAGTACCCGCCCCAGGTGCGGAACGGACGGTGAGCTTGTCCATAAAATCCGCCATCACCGAAAAGCCAAGGCCCGCCCGCTCCCGGTTGGAAGCAGTGGTGTACAACGGCTCCATGGCCTGCTCCACATCAGGAATCCCCACCCCTTTATCCTTAATACGAATGCAAACCAGCCGCCCGGGATAAATCTGAACCTTCACCCAAATCTTCCCCAGCCGGTCCGGGTATCCATGGACAATGGCGTTGGTGGCCGCCTCGCTTACTGCTGTTTTAATGTCTGCCAGTTCGTCTACCATGGGGTCCAACTGACAGAGAAACGCTGCCACTGCTGTACGAATGTACCCTTCGTTGGCGGATCGGCTCAGGCAGCAGATGGTGGTTTCATTTTCCGCCTTCATTTTGCATTCCTCCTTTTCTGCCGTCCTTTTAATGAATGGGCGCCAGCTTGTCCAACCCTGCCAAGGTCATCACCCGCTTAATGGACCCGCTGGCCCCTGTAACTTCCACGGAACCTCCTAACTGCTTCATCAGCTTGAACCGCCCCATCACCAAGCCGATGCCGGAGGAATCCATAAAGCTCACCTGGGAAAAATCCATGGTCAGCCGCTTGGGGTGGGTGGCTTCTACCGCTTCGTCAATGCGGGTGCGGAGGTATTGAGAGCTGTGATGGTCAATCTCTCCTTCTAAGGTGGCAGTGAGGTTGGGCGCTACAAAATCCAACTGCAGCAAGAAATCAAATCCTTTCCGAAAAATTGGCTTCCTTACGGAAGTCTCGCTCTAGTATAGCAAAGGCCGGCGGGAACTTGCTGTCGAACTTGGTCAGGCGCAAAAAATCCCGGACTTTCGTCCGGGACACTTTACTGTTTATGAGCTGTTTTTCTCAGCATCTTCACCCATAACTGAAGCTGCACCGTTCCTGCCGAATCAAACTCGGAAACTGATCCAGTTCCGGGCAGTCTTCGATCCAGCCGATGGCATAGGCAGTCAAAGGAGAGATGGTTTGGGGCACCGAATCATAGGTGTAGCCGCCCCAGATATTGTAGGTGGTGAGCATCAGTTCCGTGGGATATTCCTCTTCAATGTAATCCACGACCTGCTGGGTCACCCCGTCGATGGAATTGGTGTCGTACAGATCCCAGGCGCCGAAAAGATGAAGCACTTCATGGGCATAGGTAGCGGGGCCTTCGTAATTTCTCCGGCCTCCCAAATCATAAAGGTACAGGTAGCATTTTTCCAGGTACCATTCTGCGCTATCCCCCTGATAGTACGGAATGGTGTAGCTGATGCCGCTGTCATTGAGAAAAACCAGAAACGCCACGCTGTCCGTTTCATATTCCTCCATCAAACCCCGGTAATCCACCAGATCCGCCAACGCTGCATCCAAGACCTGGTTGGTAAACTGCAAATCCTCCTCCACATCGTCAATGTCCAAAGAAAGGGAAACAGCCAACCGGGAATCCAGCCGGCTGTCGTAAACTGCATTCATTTCCCCTTGATATGCCTGCCCCTTTTCATCTAGCTCTTCCATCGCCGTCTGCAAATACTGCTGGGTCAGTGCAATGTCCTCCTCCGTCCAGTCCAGACCGGTATCCAAATAAACGCTGATAAACACCGTGCCGCTTTCCGGATAGGTAGCGCTGCCGGTGGCAGAGTTCATCCAGCTTTCCCAGCTCGGTTCGGACCAATCCCATGTATCGGAACAGGACGAGCCGGAAGGAGCGCTTTCTTCCCATGAAACCATACCGTACAGCATTCCCAGAGAAATCCAGGAACAGCCGGTCAGCAGGTTCAAACAGAGCAGCAGCGCTGTGCCGCTCAAAAGGATTTTCTTTCCAATCCCCATGATGAATCTCCTTGATAAAACACATCTCCCGGCTACAGACAGGAACTGGACTCCCGCTTTCAGTGCAGCAGAGTGAACCGTCCCAATACCGGCAGCGGCTTTGCTTTACCGGTGGCAGCGTTGACAATGCCGTAAACCGCCAAAGCCAAAAACACCAAACTCAGAATTCCCAAGATGCTGCTGACCACCGAACTGATAATCCAAAACAGTGCGCCGAACAGGCTCAAAACACCCAGGCAGGCGTTGATGATGGCGCAGAACACGCTCCAGATGACCTCCGCCAGAAACAGAGCCAGCCCCTGATTGGCGTGGTATCGGGCATAGGGAGATTGTTTTGCGGCAAAAACGGGAATCAGCACAAAAATGCCAATGTAGCTGAGTATCGCCATTGCTTTGTTGCTTTGAACGTCCATAGGGTCGAACCGGCTCGTTTCTTCCGGACCCACCCATTGGGAAGAACCCGTGTCTGGTCCTGCGGCACACTGATTACAAAGGGTTTGTCCGTCGGGAATCTGTTTCCCGCATTTGCTGCAAAACGCCATACATAGTCTCCTTGTTTATTTTTTTATTCTTTTTCCCCCGGTCAGATCCACAACCACGCACAGCAGAAAGATTTCCTCACGAAGGCTGAAGGTATAGCCGTATTTGTCGGTTAAGTACATCATAATCTGCTCCACGCAGGAGGTCTCTGCCGGATATTTCTGCCGAAGCTCATACGCCTGCTGTGCCGGATAGGGAGGGTCTTCGTCCAGATGGCGGGAATTGATCTTGCGCAGGCAGAACATCTTCAAATAATTGATGGTGCGGCGGTAAGCCACCGTCTCCGCTTGGAAGGACAGGGAGAACTGGCTGCTCACCACATGGGTGATTTCCAGCAGCATGATCTTCTCATCGTATTCCAGCACCATATTCCGATCCACCCGATGGCTGTACATCACCACCGCCAAGGTAGGCAGGGCATTGCCGGTCATTTCAAAGCCCAGTTCATCACGAACCCATTCCACCAGGATCTTAGCCGCCTTCGTCTCCTCCGGAAGCACCAGGGAAACATCTTCCCACGGCAGCGCCGGCGGTTTATTCTGCACCAGATCCGGGTCGTTGACATTTAAGCCGTTGAGCAGGCTGGTCAAAAACCCTTCGGTCATCTGGTAAGGATACAGCTCTTTGATTTTAATGTCCAGCCGCAGCGCCACCAGCAAAAATTTGGATTTCGTGGTGCGCAGCAGCACCCGCAGATACTCCAGCAGGGTGCGGTTTTTATATTGAATGCAGTAATCCGCCTGGGCTGGGTCATATTCCTCTCCCAGGGAAATTCCGCTGATAATGTTTTCTTTTACCGCAATGGCCACAGCGCCGGTCTCAGCGTCTTCCAGCCACAAAGCGGCGTTGTTTAATACTTCTTTTATAACCATACTCGTTCTCCTGTCGTAATATTCTGTCCGGTTTTATCCATTGTTGTTTTCTGTCGTGTGAGTTTCAGGAGCTGCCAAATGCCTTCCACGCCTCAGCGAAGGCACATTTCCGATTGGAGATACTATCTTCATCTTCTGATCTTTCCGATCTTATTATCCATAAACCCGGAATAGAACCGATCTTTCCGGCATGGGTATCGAAAACAAACCTTTCCGCCCCGGCGGAAAAACAAACGGATAGGATTTTCCGTTTTCCATTCAAGGCTGGCAAAAATATTATATCATACTTACAGTCGGATTGCAAAGAAAGCACAAAACCCACACTGCCAAAAATACAGTGCGGGTTTTGTGCGTTTTCACAATTTTTATCTTGATTTTACAGATAATCCTCCAGCAATGCGCCGTTGGAGCCGGAAGTCACCATCTTCGCATACCGTTTGATATAGCCCTTCAGTTCCTGTTCTTTGGGCTTCCAGTTGGCTTTCCGCCGGGCCAGGGTTTCCTCGTCCACCAGCAGTTCCAGTTTCCGCTGGGGAATGTCGATGGAGATCAGATCCCCTTCTTCCACCAAGCCGATCAAGCCGCCGGCCGCCGCTTCGGGGGACACATGGCCGATGGCTGCGCCGCGGGTAGCGCCGGAAAACCGGCCGTCGGTGATCAGCGCCACCTGCTTGTCCAGCCCCATGCCTGCCAGAGAGGAGGTGGGAGCCAGCATTTCCCGCATACCGGGGCCGCCCTTGGGTCCTTCATAGCGAATCACAATGACATCGCCGGGGACAATTTTTCCACTTTGAATGGCGGCGATGGCGTCCTCTTCACAGTCGAACACCCGAGCCGGGCCCTGGTGAACCATCATTTCCGGAGCCACAGCGCCCTGTTTCACCACAGCGCCGTCCACCGCCAGGCTGCCCTTCAGCACAGCAATGCCGCCGTCCTTGCGGATAGGGTCCTCAATGGTATGGATAATGGCGCCGTCCGCCTTGGCGGCATTGACGAACCGTTCTTTCACCGTGCCGGTAACGGTAGGCAGGGTGTTGTCAATATAGCCGCCACGATCCAATTCCTTCAATACTGCCTGAATGCCGCCGAAGGCATTCAGATCTTCGATGAACACATGGCCGGCGGGGTTCAGCTTGCAGAGCTGGGGCACCTTGTGGGACATTTCATCTACGGTGTCCATGTTGACGCTGGTCTGGGCGGTTTTGGCCAGAGCCAGCAGGTGCAGTACCGTGTTGGTGGAGCAGCCCAGAGCCATATCGCAGGCCAGAGCGTTGCGGAAGGCCTTTTCGGTAAGAATATCGCTGGGGCGGATATTTTCTTTGATCAGCTCCATTACCCGTTCGCCGGTTTCCTTGGCAATCCGCAGCCGTTCGCTGGACACTGCGGCACAGGTGGCGTTTTTCGGCAAAGACATTCCCACCGCTTCGGTAAGGCAGTTCATGGAGTTTGCGGTGTACATACCGGAACAGGACCCGCAAGTGGGGCAGGAATTGTTTTCATACTCCATCAGTTCTTCGTCGCCGATTTTTCCGGCAGCGTAAGCGCCCACCGCTTCAAAAGTTTCGCTGAGACCTATCCGTTTACCGTTGACCACGCCGGGGCTCATGGGGCCGCCGGACACAAAGATGCTGGGCAGGTTCATGCGGATAGCCCCCAGCAGCATTCCCGGAACGATCTTATCGCAGTTGGGAATGAACACAACGCCGTCCAAAGGATGGGCAGTGAGCATCACTTCAATGGAGTCCGCAATCAGTTCCCTGGAGCAGAGGGAATATTTCATTCCCTTGTGGTTCATGGAAAGGCCGTCGCAGACGCCGATGGTGCGGAACTCAAAGGGCACGCCGCCGGCGTTGCGGATACCCGCCTTCACCGCTTCGGCGATTTTGTCCAGATGCATGTGGCCGGGCACATAGTCGCTGGCTGCGCTGACCACCGCCACAAAGGGGCGCTTGATCTCACTGTCAGTCAGGCCCAGAGCCTTTAGCAGAGACCGGTGGGGCATTCGGTTGGAGCCCGCCTTCATCAAATCACTTCTCATAATGGTTTCTACTCCTTCTCATCTTACCGCTCAGGAATGGTGGTAATGTCCACCAATTCCACGTCGTGGATGGTTTTCTTCATGGCAATGCAGTCCGCCAAAGCGTTGGCTGTATCCAAACTGGTAAGACAGACAATGCCCCGTTCCACCGCTTTTCGCCGCAGGCGCACGCTGTCCTTGTGGGGGTCGCGGCCCTTGGTGGAGGTGGAGATCACATACTGGATCTTTCCTTCCTCGATTAAGTCTATGCCGGACCCAGGGCGGTTTTCGCTGATCTTGGTCGCCAGGCTGGTGGGAATCATGGCCTTGTTCAACGTATAGGCAGTGCCGGAGGTGGCGTAAAGCTCAAAGCCCATATCGTGGAATTTTTCCGCAATGGGAATCAGCTCCGCCTTATCCGCATCTCGCACGGTGAACAGCACTCCGCCGGAATGAACCAGATTCTGCCCGCTGGCCGCCAGGCCTTTCAGCAAGGCTTCCTCCAGGGTTTTCGCCACACCCAGCACTTCGCCGGTGGACTTCATTTCCGGGCCAAGCTGGTTGTCCACGTTGTTGAGCTTTTCAAAGCTGAACACCGGCACCTTCACCGCCACATGGTCGGCGTTGGGCAGCAAGCCGCTTTCGTAGCCCTGTTCCTTCAGGGAAATTCCCATCATCACCCAGGTGGCGATGTCTACCATGGGCACGCCGGTGACCTTGGAAATGTAGGGTATGGTCCGGGAAGAACGAGGATTCACTTCGATGACATACACCTGATCCCGGTACACCACATACTGGATATTCACCAGGCCACGAACCTTCAGATCAAAGGCCAGCCTGCCGGTGTAATCCACAATGGTGTCAATGATCTGTTTGGACAGGTGCTGGGCGGGATACACGGAAATGGAGTCGCCGGAGTGAATGCCGGCCCGTTCCACATGTTCCATAATGCCGGGGATTACAAACCGTTCCCCGTCGCAGATGGCGTCCACTTCCACTTCCGTTCCCATCATATATTTGTCGATCAGAACCGGGTTTTCCAGCTTGGTGCGGGTGATGATGGCCATGTATTCATCTACATCTTGATCGGAGTGAGCGATAATCATGTTCTGTCCGCCCAACACATAGGAGGGGCGCAGCAGCACCGGATATTCCAGCCGGGCCGCAGCTTCCTTGGCTTCCTGGGCGGTGAACACCGTTTCTCCTTTGGGTCTGGGGATATTGCAGCGCTCCAGCACCTCGTCAAACCGTTCCCGGTCTTCCGCAGCGTCGATGGAGTCGGCGCAGGTACCCAAAATCCGAACCCCCAGCTTATCCAGGTAGGAGGTCAGGCTGATGGCAGTTTGTCCGCCGAACTGCACCACCACACCGTAGGGCTTTTCGGTTTCAATGATGTTCTTCACATCTTCTTTGGTCAGGGGGTCGAAGTACAGCCGGTCGCCGGTGTCAAAGTCGGTGGAGACGGTTTCCGGGTTGTTGTTGCAGATCACTGCTTCGTAGCCCAGCTTTTTCAGGCTCCAGACGCAGTGTACCGAGCAGTAGTCAAACTCAATGCCCTGTCCGATGCGAATGGGGCCGGAACCGAACACGATCACCCGCTTTTTCCCGGAATTTTTAGATTCAATAAATTCCCTGGCTTCGTTTTCGGTGTCGTAGGTTGAGTAGAAATAAGGGGTCTGGGCGGCAAATTCGCCGGCGCAGGTGTCCACCATTTTGAACACAGCGGTGCGGGGATTTGGAATTTTCTGACCGCTGAACCGCTCAATCACGCTGTCCAGGTAGCCCCACTTTTTGGCCTGGAGATACAGCTCGTCGGTGAGGGGTTCGCTGGCCAAACGCCGTTCCAGCTTCACCAGATTGTTCAGCTTTTCCAAAAACCACTCGTCGATTTTGGTGATCTGGTGAATCTCCTCCACCGACGCCCCCCGCTTCAGCGCTTCAAACACATAGAAGCACCGTTCATCGTGAGCGGGATCCAGGTTGGCCATAATTTCTTCGGTGGACACCTTTTCCAGCTTGGGCAGGTTCAGAGAATCCACTTTCAGCTCCGCACCCCGGACCGATTTCATAATGGCCTGCTCAAAGCAGGAGCCAATGCTCATGACTTCGCCGGTGGCCTTCATCTGGGTGCCCAGCTTCCGAGAAGCATAGACGAATTTATCAAAAGGCCATTTGGGCCATTTGACCACCACATAGTCCAGCGCAGGCTCAAAGCAGGCGTAGGTCTTGCCGGTAACGGCATTGATGATTTCGTCCAAGGAATATCCAATGGCGATTTTGGCCGCCACCTTGGCGATGGGATAGCCGGTGGCCTTACTGGCCAGCGCCGAAGAACGGCTCACACGGGGGTTGACCTCAATCACCGCATATTCCATGCTTTCGGGATGGAGGGCAAACTGACAGTTGCAGCCTCCCTCCACCTTCAACTCGTTGATGATGTTCAGCGAAGCGGTTCGCAGCATCTGGTATTCCTTGTCGGAGAGGGTCACTGCCGGGGCGATGACAATGGAGTCGCCGGTGTGGACGCCTACCGGGTCGAAGTTTTCCATGGAGCAGACGGTGATTACGTTGTTCTTGCTGTCCCGGATCACCTCAAATTCGATTTCCTTCCAGCCGGAGATGCACTTTTCAATCAGCACCTGGGTGATGGGAGAAAGGCGCAGGCCGTTGATGGCGATGTCCCGGAGCTGTTCCCGATCGTCGGCAATGCCGCCGCCGCTGCCGCCCAAAGTAAAGGCGGGCCGGACAATCACCGGGTAACCGATGGTTTCTGCAAAGTCCAGGGCGTCCTCCACGGTGGTCACCACCTTGGAGGGGATCACCGGTTCCCCGATGGCTTCCATGGTATCCTTAAAGGACTGGCGGTCCTCCGCCTTGTCGATGGTCTCCGGGTTAGCGCCCAGCAGTTTGACGTTGTGGGAATCCAAAAAGCCTTCCTTAGCCAACTGCATGGACAGGGTTAAACCGGTCTGGCCTCCCAGGGTGGAGAGCAGGCT
>CAZWNI010000026.1:0-12234 GCA_964635385.1 uncultured Oscillospiraceae bacterium | reverse complement strand
GAAATCAGAGCTTTGTTTCAAAGTCCACGCCGGCAGGAAGTTCCAGGCGCTGTGGCGCTCCGATGGTCCGGTCGCTGGGACGGATAATATCGATCAGACGCTTGTGGGTTCGCATCTCAAACTGTTCCCGGCTGTCCTTGTACTTATGAACAGCGCGCAGAATGGTGACCACTTCTTTCTGGGTGGGCAGCGGAACAGGTCCGCTTACCGCAGCGCCGGTCTTCTTGGCGGTTTCCACAATCTTGGCCGCAGCTGCGTCCACCAGAGTGTGATCATAACCTTTCAGTCTGATTCTGATTTTTTCTTTGACTGCCACGTTAGTTTCCTCCTTAAAATAATTTTTTGGGGGAACCATATATTTTGAACACGCCGCCGGGTGTTTCTTACTACACCCTGAAAAAAATACCGAAAACGCAAGTTTTTTCGGTACGCCAAATAGCACTCTCCAAGCGTTATGGCAATCACATCTGCCTTTGCCGGTTGGGATCGGCATGGCAGGGATATTGCTGGCCTGGTTGCTGCCTGTTCAAAATTGGTCGCCCGGTTTGAAATCGGACATACTCCACGGAAACACCGGCCTCTGTCCTTTCAGACAGGGCCGCAACCTCCCGCTTCATCGCATATCGGTCGCAGTCGCGCAAGTGTTATTTTACCATATTCCTGCGAGCATTTCAATAGTGAGATTTTCCTTTTTCTGCCGGTTTATGCGGAGAACTTTTCCTCTCTTTTCTTCCGGATTTTAGTATATCTGCACAAAACCGCCTTGGCTTTTTACAATATGTATTTTTCGCGGCAAATATCACAAGAAAATCCTGTTTGAGCAAAAAATGAAAGCCCTGCCAAAGCAGAGCCCTCTTTATTTCATCCTTAGGCGTTGTCTTCCACGTACTTCACAATATCGCCAACGGTCTTGATGTTTTCCACCTGATCATCGGGGATTTCAATGTCAAAAGCCTCTTCCAGAGACATGACCAAGTCCACAACATCCAGGGAGTCAGCACCCAGGTCGTCAAAAATGGAAGCGTCCATGGTTACTTTGTCTTCGTCCACATCCAGCTGATCGATCAGGATCGCCTTTACCTTGTCGAAAGTCATGTGAGTTTTCCTCCTTAATATTTCTATTTAGGTTTTATATCAACAGAGCAGAGCCCTGTTCATATCATTCGCTTACTTCGCCGACATTTCTAAATTTATTATAGCGATTTGCCAACAACTTTTCAATAGGTACCTGCGATAATTTTTTCACAGCCCCTACCAAATATTCCTGCATATTTTCGGCCATTTGCACAGGATTGTTGTGTGCGCCGCCGACCGGCTCAGAAATGATGGTATCCGCCACGTCCAGCATCTTCAAATCATCTGCTGTGATTTTCAGCGCCTCTGCGGCGTCCTTTTCCCGGGCAGGGTCTTTCCAAAGAATGCTGGCAGCGCCTCTGGGGGAAATTACGGAGTACACTGCATTTTCCAGCATGGCCAGCTCATCACAGATGCTCAAAGCCAAGGCGCCGCCGCTGCCCCCTTCCCCCAGCACCACGGTGATGATGGGTGTGGGCAAAGTAATCAGCTCATACAGGTTCCGGGCAATGGCTTCCCCTTGTCCCCGTTCTTCTGCTTCCACGCCGCAGTAGGCGCCGGGCGTGTCTACAAAGCAAATCACCGGACGGCCAAACTTGGCTGCCTGCTTGGCCAGCCGCAGTGCCTTGCGGTACCCTTCCGGATGGGGCATGGCAAAGTTGCTCTTTTGGTTCTCTTCAAAGTTACGGCCTTTGACTTCAGCAATCACCGTCACCGGGGTTCCCTTCAGATGGGCAATCCCTGCCAAGATAGCCGCATCGTCGCCGTAGTACCGGTCGCCGTGCATTTCATAAAAATCGGTAAAGATCGCTGGAATGTAATCCAACACTGTGGGCCGGTCTTTATGACGGATAATTTCCATTTTGTTCCATGCGTTGCTCATCAGACCGTCTCCCCCTTATATCCGTGGAGCCGCAGCAGTTTGGACAGGGTGCGGCGCATATTCTTCCGCTCTACGATCATGTCCACAAAGCCGTGCTGCAACAAAAATTCTGCCGACTGGAAATCATCGGGCAGCCGCTGCCGAATGGTTCCTTCAATCACCCGCCGTCCGGCAAAGCCGATCAGCACTTTTGGTTCAGCAACAATAATATCGCCCAAAGAAGCAAAACTGGCGGTGACGCCGCCGGTAGTGGGGTCGGTCAAAACGGTAATATAAAGGAGCCCTGCATCGCTGTGCTTCTTTACCGCCGCACTGGTTTTCGCCATCTGCATCAAAGAGAGAATCCCTTCCTGCATTCTGGCGCCGCCGGAAGCGGTAAACAGGATCACCGGCAGTTGCTTTTCCGTAGCCCGTTCAAAAGCTCTGGCGATTTTCTCGCCCACCACGCTGCCCATACTGGCCATCATGAAATGGGAATCCATTACTCCGATGACGCAGGGTTTGGTTTTGATGGTGCATTCTCCGGTGACAACGGCGTCCCGCAATCCGGTCTTTTCCTGCAAAGACGCCACCTTTTCCTCATAACCTTCAAAGTCAATGGGGTTTTTGCTGGTCATCGCTGCATCGTACTCCACCAGAGAGTCTTTATCAATGGTGATCTTCAGCCGCTCTCTGGCCGTGAGCCGGGCATGGTAGTTGCAGTTAGAGCAAACCTTGCTGGCCCCCAGAAAATCATCCATGAACATCACATTGCCGCAGCGGGGACACTTAAACATCAAATCCTGGGGAATGGCGACCTTGCTGCTTTTTCGATCCGCAGCCGAGTCCGCTTCAAAGCGGGATTTTACTGTTTTAAATAAATCCTCTAACAAAACCGCTTCCTCCTTGCCTAAAATCCGATCCTTCTCCTAGTGTACCCTATCTGAAGGTGTTTGTCCAGTAAAAAATGAAATTTTTCTGCCTTCACCTTCAAAAACATTCTCAGTAATCCAACAAATCCTTCCGTCGGTCCAGATAGCTGTTGTCGATCCGCCCTTCTACAAAGGCTTCGTCCCGGAGAATGGCCAAATGATAGTCAATGTTCGTATCCACACCTTCCACCAAAAATTCTGCCAAAGCGGATTTCATTTTCCGGATCGCAGAATCCCGATTGTGGGCGTGTACAATCAACTTGGCGATCATGCTGTCGTAATAAGGGGAGATTTCACAGCCCTGGTAAGCGGCGCTGTCGATCCGCACGCCTGGGCCGCCGGGCAGATTCAACGCTGTAATCTGGCCGGGGCTGGGCAGAAATCCTTTCTGGGGATTTTCCGCATTGATCCGGCACTCAATGGCGTGGCCGGTAACATGGATATCCTCCTGGCGGAAGGCCAAAGGCAGTCCGGCGGCAATCCGAATCTGTTCTTTGACAATATCCACCCCGGTTACTGTTTCGGTCACCGGATGCTCCACCTGAATCCGGGTGTTCATTTCCATAAAGTAGAAGTCATTGTTGATGTCCAGCAAAAATTCCACGGTTCCTGCATTTTCATAACCGCTGGCCTTGGCCGCCAGCACTGCGGCGTGACCCATCTTTTCCCGCAGCTGGGGGGTCATCACCGGACAAGGGGATTCTTCCAGCACCTTCTGATGACGGCGCTGCACCGAGCAGTCCCGTTCTCCCAGATGGATTACGTTGCCGTGGCTGTCCGCCAGAAGCTGCACTTCCACATGACGGGGATCGACGATAAACTTTTCCAGATACAGTCCCGGATTGCCGAAGAAGTTCTTCGCTTCCTCTGCTGCGGTGGCCATGGCTTCTTCCATGTCCTCTTCCTTGGCCACATAACGGATACCCCGTCCGCCGCCGCCGGCGCTGGCCTTCACCATCACCGGGTAGCCGATTCTTCTGGCAATCTCCTTGGCCTGTTCCACGCTTTCCAGCTCTCCGTCGGAGCCGGGAATGACCGGCACGCCGGCACGCTTCATGGTCTCCTTGGCTTCCGCCTTGTCCCCCATCAAGTCGATGGATTCGTGACGGGGACCGATGAATTTAATGCCGCACTTTTCGCAGGCCTGACAGAACTTGCTGCTCTCGCTCAAAAATCCAAAACCGGGGTGAATGGCCTCGGCATTGGTGATGCTGCAGGCCGACAAGATGGCCGGGATATTCAGATAGCTGTCCTTGGTTGCGGCGGGCCCGATGCACACCGCTTCGTTGGCAAGCTGCACATGCAGTGCGTTTTTATCGGCGGTGGAATACACCGCCACCGTCCGGATTCCCATTTCCCGGCAAGCCCGAATGATCCGCACCGCAATCTCGCCCCGGTTTGCAATCAAAACCTTATTAAACATTGCGCTGAAACCTTCTTTCCGGTGAAATCAGTTGCCTAATGCAAAGCTAATTTCCGCCACCACTACTTTTTTGCCGTCTTGGTTGGTGGCCACCGCTTTGCCGAATCCGATGGAACCCCGCCACCGTTCCATGGTGACTTCCAGGGTCAGGGTGTCGCCGGGCAGAACCATGCCTTTGAACCGGGCTTTGTCAATGCCGGCAAAAAAGCCGATCTTACCCTTGTTTTCCGGCAGAGACAGCGCACAGACGCAGCCTGCCTGAGCCAGCATTTCGACCATCAGCACACCGGGCGTCACCGGCTTCTGGGGGAAGTGCCCCTTAAACCAGAATTCGTCTTCCTTCATGTGTTTTTTGGCCACTACCCGAACGCCGGGCTCCAACTCTTCCACCTCATCAATCAGCAGAAAGGGATCACGGTGGGGAATGATTTCCTTAATTTGTTCCAGATTTAACAGAGCCATAATTTCCTTCCTCCTCTTTTACACAATGGTGAGGATAGGCTGGCCGAATTCTACCGGGTCGCCGTTCTTCACAAGGATCTTGCCGATGGTGCCGTCCATCTCGCTCTTAATCTCGTTCATAACCTTCATGGCTTCAATGATATACAGCACATCGCCCTTGCTGACTGCCTGACCGGGCTTGACAAAAGGCGGTTTGTCCGGGCCGGCGGCGGCGTAGTAGGTGCCCACCGTAGGAGCAGTTACAACGGTGCCCTCTTCTTCTTTGGGGGCATCTTCTTTCTTGGCTTCTCCGCTGTCGTCCGCAGCGGCGGCAACGGCGGCCGGAGCAGCGGCCATCGGGGCAGCCGCAATGGGAGCGGCGCTGACCACCGGGGCAGCGGGAGCCATCATTACATTTTCCACCGTCTTTTTCGCTTTCTTGGCAGAGAGCTTTAAGGTATAGCCTTCGTCTTCCACTTCCAGCTCGCCCAAACCGGTCTGCTGCATTTTATCCATTAAGTCCTTGATTTCTTTTACAGAGAACCCCATGATCTTTCCTTCCTTTCTTTTCTAAATCCGTGCAGGCTGCCAATCAGCCTTCGTATTTCTTCAAGCAGAGGGTTGCGTTATGTCCGCCGAAGCCCAAGGAGTTCGACAAGGCATAGTGGATCTCCTTTTCCACCGAACCGTCAAACATATTGTTTAAGTCGCATTCCGGATCGGGGATAGAGGAGTTCGTAGTACCGGGCACAAATCCGTCTTCCAATGCTTTGGCGCAGATGATGGCTTCGATGCCGCCGGCAGCGCCCAGCATATGGCCGGTCAGGGACTTGGTGGAGCTGACCATCACTTTGTAGGCCGCTTCTTCTCCCAGCGCCTTCTTAATGGCAATGGTCTCGTACTTTTCATTCAGATGGGTGGAAGTGCCGTGGGCTATAATGTCGGCAATCTGGTCGGGGGTGATGCCCGCTTCCTGATAGGCGAGCTTCATGCCCATAGTAGCGCCTTCCCCTTCCGGATCGGGGCTGGTCATGTGATACGCATCGCCGGTTGCGCCGTAACCCACAACTTCGGCATAGATATGTGCGCCGCGCTTCTTGGCGTGCTCCAGCTCTTCCAGCATGACAATGCCGGCGCCTTCGCCCATAACGAAGCCGGAACGCTCGGCGTCAAAGGGGATAGAAGCCCGGTTTGGATCGGTGGCATGGGTAAGGGCCTGCATATTATCGAAACCGGCAATGGAAAAGCGGATAATAGCCGCTTCGCTGCCCCCCGCCAGGCAAGCGTCCAGATAGCCGTGCTTAATGTTGCGGAACGCTTCGCCGATGGCATGGCTGCCGGTGGCGCAGGCGGTGACCGGAGCGTAGTTGACGCCCTTAAAGCCGGTGCGAATGGCAATGGTGCCGGCGCCCATGTTGGCGATCATTTCCGGAATGTAGAACACACTGACCCGACGGGGGCCTTTTTCCAAAAATTTGGGGAATTCCTGATCGGTGGAGTGGAAGCCGCCGATGCCGCTGCCCACGATGACGCCGATGCGGTAAGGATCCAGATCTTCAAACTTCGTGCCGCAGTCCTCCACTGCCTGCAATGCGGCGTCCACCGCATACTGGGTGAAGGGGTCGGTACGGCGGAGTTCTTTCTTGTCAAAATAGCGCAGGGGATCAAAATCCAAAACCTGGGCCGCCACTTTCACCGGCAGATCAGATACGTCGATGTTCTCAATGGGGCGGATCCCGCAAACACCGTTCTTTATGTTGTTCCAAAAAGTTTCCTTATCGTTTCCGATGGGGCTGACCATACCAATGCCGGTAATGACTACTCGATTCATCTCACTGCCTCCTTCAAAGTTTTCAGATGGGATTACATGGACATAGCGCCGTCAATGACGATCACCTGTCCGGACACATAGCTGGAATCCGGGCCTGCCAGGAAGGAGACCACACTGGCCACCTCTTCCGGTTCGCCGAACCGTCTCAGAGCCACCACGCTTTCAGCGGCTTTCTTCTGAGCATCGCTGAGCACATCGGTCATAGGAGTGCGGATAAAGCCAGGCGCAATGGCGTTGACGTTGATGTTCCGGCTGCCCAATTCCTTGGCGGCGGTGAGGGTCATGCCCACAATGCCAGCCTTGGTGGCGGAGTAATTAAGCTGGCCGGGGTTGCCGTAAACGCCGGCTACGCTGGACACATTGATGATCCGGCCGCTGCGCTGCTTCATCATCACGGGGGTGACGTGGCGGATCATGTTAAACACGCTCTTATAGTTGACCGAGGTAACCACATCAAACTGTTCCTCGGTCATTCGGGCAATCAGACCGTCCTTGGTGATGCCGGCGTTGTTGACCAGCACGTCGATGGCGCCGAACCGCTCCTTTACCGCATCTACCATTTCCTTGCAGGCGTCAAACTTGGAAACGTCGCACAAAAAGCACTCCGCCTCTACTCCCAGTTCCTGGCAGGCCTGCTGGGTCTGCTTGCCGCCGTTTTCCAGCTCGTACTCGCCCCGGCAGTTGATGGCGATGTTAAAGCCGTCTTTCGCCAGACGAAGAGCCATAGCCGCTCCTAACCCCTGGGATGCGCCGGTGATCAATGCAGTCTTACTCATATACTTCTGACTCCTTTACTTTTGATTTTTTGCAAGGGGAACTTATTGCCTATGATTTATTTGTTCAGCATTACCATTCCAGCAGGGCGGCGCCGTAGGTCAATCCGGAACCAAAGCCCACCAGGCAGATTTTATCTCCCGAATGGAGCTCCCCAGCCCGCTTCATTTCGCACAAAGAAAGGGGAATACAGGCGCTGGAAATGTTGCCGTAATGCTGAATATTGACGTGCACTTTCTCCTCCGGCAGCCCCAGATGCTTTAACGCCGTGCGGATAATCCGCAGGTTCGCCTGGTGAGGAATGATCCGATCCAGCTGACTCGGAGTGAGGCCCGCTTTTTCGCAGCAGCGCTGCACCGCTTCCGGCATAGCCTGGGTGGCGAAGCGGTACACTTCGTTGCCCGCCATTTCCATCAAACCGGGCTGCATATCCGCCACTTCCTCCGGCCAGTCGAACTCCTTTTCCCGGAAGGGGTTTTCAGAGTTAGTGGCCTTGGAGAAAATCTTATACCGTCCGTCCAGATTGCAGGCCAGCCAGGAATGGTACATTTTATCCGAAGGGCCCACCACTACAGCGGCGGCGCCGTCTCCAAACAAAACACAGCTGCTGCGATCCTTGAAGTTTACAATCCGGCTCATCATTTCGGCGGAAAGAACCAGGATCTTTTTTGCCGCACCGGTGCGCAGGTACTTTTCAGCCACATCCAGAGCATAAACAAAGCCGGTACAGGCTGCATTTAAGTCCATGCAGGGGACGGTTTTGATTCCCACCTCCGCCGCAGCCAAACAAGCCAGGCTGGGGGTGGTGGTGTCTGCCGTGACCGTAGTGGCCAGCACCATGTCAATTTCTTCCGGTGCGGTACCAGCGTCCTGCAGCGCCTGCCGGGCAGCTTCTGCCCCCATTTGATAGGTCAGGACCCCATCGGAGATCCGACGGCAATGAATGCCGGTGCGGGTGGTGATCCATTCATCCGAAGTCTCAAGGAACGACTCGAACGCATGGTTGTCCACTTCTTTCTGAGGCAGACAACAACCTGCCCCCAAAACGGAAATGCCCATAATGTTCCTCCCTTGTCAGGATTCGCTTTTTTTACCGTATATGCTGTTCGATTCCGACATTTCAAGTATAACACAAATGACGTCTGGTTGCCAACCCTTTCCTATGCGAAAACTACAGCTTTTTTGGCTTCAAAAAGCATCGAGTTATTAGACACTTTTTTTCTTCCTGTCCATTATAACACATTTTTTAGCAGTTGCAACCACCAGAACGACGGTATTTCTTTCAGATTTCTACCAGATGTAGGCAGATTACCTAAAAACAGAGCGTAATTTTTGGGAGTGTGCCCAGTTTTATGCTGCGGGGTTTCTTTTTTGTCCCACTTCCGGTATAATATGAAATATCGGCTATACCGATTTTGCGGTTCCCCCGTTCGACCTGAAACCGAAGCCGGAGGTAACCCAAATGGTATCAGAAAAAATGTCCCCATTAAAATTAGAAAGGAAAGCAAACTATGAGCAAAACCATGTTATTGTGTTCCGGACAAGGCTCCCAATATGAAGGGATGGGCAAACAGCTTCTCACTCTCTGCCCGGAAGCAGAAACCATTTACCAGTGCGGCAGCGACATCACCGGCATGGACCTGAAGCAGCTCTGCCTGGAAGCAGACGCCGCCACCCTGGCCCAAACCAAAGTCAGCCAGCCTGCCATCTTCACCACCAGCCTGGTGGCCCTCAAGGCCATGGAAAAGGCTGGGTTCACCTTTGCCGGCGCCGCCGGGCACTCCCTGGGCGAATACGCCGCCATGGTGGCAGCCGGCATGGTAAGCATGGAGGACGGGTTCCGGCTTATCAAAGAACGTGCCGCCTGTATGCAGGAATGCGCCGAACAGCAATCCGGCAGTATGTGCGCCATTCTGGGCCTGACCTCTCAGCAGGTGGAAGAAGGCTGCGCCCAGGTGGACGGCTATGTGGTTCCGGTGAACTACAACAGCCCGGTGCAGACCGTTATTGCCGGGGAAACTGCTGCGGTGGACGCCGCCATTGCCAAGTTCACCGAAATGGGCGCACGGCGCTGCGTAAAGCTGGCGGTGAGCGCCGCCTTCCACTCCAAGCTCATGCAGCCCGCAGCGGACGCCTTCTATGAAAAAATCAAAGACGTGAAGTTCTCCATGCCCGAAAAGGATTTCTACTGCAACCTCACCGGCCAACTGCTCACCGACGTCAGCGATATGCCCGGCTATCTTTCCAAGCACATTGTCTCTCCCGTGCGGTTCACCACCGAACTGGACAGCATGCAGCAGGCGGGGTATGACACTTTTGTAGAGTGCGGTCCCGGCAAAGTCCTTACCGGTTTGGTGAAAAAGACCCTCAGCGGCGTCAATGCCGTCAACGTGGAGGACGAAAAAACCTATCAAAAGGCGCTGGAGGTTCTGGGACTGTGACACAAGCCAATACGCAACCTCCCCGCTTCGGACTGCTGGGACATCCACTGGGGCACTCGATGTCCCCGTTCATTCACGAAGCCCTCTTTGCCCTTTCCGGACGGCCCCAGCCCTACGGCCTTCACGATGTCGCACCGGAGAATCTGAAAACCGAGGTTCCCAAGCTCCTTTCCACCCAGGGATTTAACATCACCATTCCCTACAAAGTGGAGATCATTCCCTTCCTCACCCAGCTTTCGGAAAAAGCCATGCTGTACCAATCGGTGAATACGGTGGAGATCAAGGACGGCCGTTACATCGGCCACAACACCGATGTAGACGGATTCCTTCACGGCATTCGCAGCCTGGGAGTGGAGCTTTCCCAGGGACCGGTTCTGATGCTGGGCAGCGGCGGCGTGGCCAACATGGTTTCCACGGAAGTGGTGCTGGCCGGCTCCCCCCTCACCATTGCAGTGCGGCAGGAAGATGTCAAGCAGGCCTCCGCTTTGAAGGAGCGTCTGTTGAAGATCAAACCGGAAGCGGAAATCACCACCTGCTTGCTGGACCAGCCTAAAGGCTCCTACCGGGTGCTGATCAACACCACCCCGGTGGGAATGTACCCCAACACTCAAAACTGCCCGGTAACCCCCGAAATCATTCGGCAGGCGGAAGGGGTGTTCGATCTGGTGTATAACCCCTTTGAAACCCAACTGGTGCAGACCGCCAAATCCATGGGGCTTCCCGCCAAAGGCGGTTTATCCATGCTGGTTTGGCAGGCGGCGGTGGCCCATGAAATCTGGTTCGGAGACCGCTTCACCGATCAGCAGATCCAACAGGTTATCCTTCAAGCCAAGGAATACATGGAAGCACACTTCCAAGCCTGACTATAATACAGCCAGTGAAGCCCGAAGGCATCTGCCTTCGGGCTTTCTTGTTTCCCATTGCCTAAAACCCAAAAAGAAAAACCTTCCCAGACCGCTGTTTCCAACCGCCTGAGAAGGTTTTGAGTTGTAATTTTTGCACCCGATATTACAGAATGTACACATCTACGGTTTTGGCGCCGAACGCCACGCTTTCTTCATAGGTATTGAAGAAGCAGTCCACCAGCACACCGCTGCCGTTGCTGACAAAGTCGCCGGTATCCCGCACCACAGAATAACCGTAAACATAGCTGCCGTCGCTGGCAACAATGTACAACGTGGTTCCCTTGGGGTACTGGCTCAAATCCATGGCCACAGCACCGGGAGTAAGGGAGGTAGCTTTGCCTAAGGCGGAATATGCGGTCGCCTTGCCGGTAACCTTGCTCTTGTAGTTCACCGGGATACCGTTTTCGTCCAGCTCCACCGGAGAGGTCTCCGCCTCCACCAGCTCGCCGCCAACATAATACCGTTCCACCACGTCCATAACCTGGTTTACCGCTTCCTTCGTGACAACTTCACTGATCACTTCGCTGTCGGTGAGAACGCCGTCCACATAGCGGTACTGGGTGGTGACTACCTTTTCCCCGTTTTCTCCGGCAACCGATTCCTCATAAGTGCCATAAGGGGTAGAGGGGGTGCCGTTATACACGGTTTCATAGGAGATGGTCTCCACGGTTTCTTCCAGGGTGTAGGTCACCCGGTTGATCACAATGGTCATGCCGGAAAACACTTCCTGATCCATGGATACGTTGATTAAATCTTCGTCCCCAACAGTAATGCCGGCTTTTTCCAAGGCCTGCGCCACCGTGCCGCTGGCCATCTTCACTTCGCTGACTGCGCCGTCTGCCTGGATTTCCACCTGGAAGGCACGCATCACTGTGAGATCCGCCACACCGTTTTCAAAACCGGAGAAGATATATTCGTCTCCCTCTTCCAAAACGATGCCCTGGCTTTCCAGAATTTTTTCCGGATCGGTGTACACCGTATAACGGGAATAAACCGTTCCGTTTTCATGAATGGTCACTTCCTGTTCCGCAGCGGTCAAGCCGGTAAACACTGTGGTTACCAGAGTAACCAACAGAACCGCAGAGATAACCTTGCACAGAATCTCTTTGTGTGCCTTGAACCATTTGCATTCCAGTCTCATGATGATAAACTCCTTATTTCCTATGTTTCGTCATATAAAGGAAATTGTAATTTCAAACGTTCTTCGTGTGTTTTGTAACTCTTGTTACCGATTTGCAATCATTATAGTGAGATCTTCCTCTCTTGTCAAGTTTTTTTGCTTCCTTTTTTTGTGAATAATTTCCATTTATTGGATAAAAACAAAGAGATTTGCCCCGATTTTTGCAAATTTTCTCACGATTATCCTTGAATTTGTACAAGGATCGACAATATCTTTTGTGCATTCCTACAAAATGCTTCCAATTTCAAATTTTTGAAAACCGGCTTCTTTTTGTAATTAAATTTTACCAATCGTATATTTTGGTTTATAAAATACAATCTGTATGTTTCAAAAGGTTTGTTTTTTTCCGGTTTTTTCGACGTTTCCCTTTG
>CAZWNI010000025.1:0-12373 GCA_964635385.1 uncultured Oscillospiraceae bacterium | reverse complement strand
AGCACCCAGCCGAATCCTTCCGGGTGGATTCCTCCCATCACCCGGGTGGCGTCCCAGCTATCCACCTGGGCCTGCAGCAAAAAGTTCCCGCTGTACACCAGGGAAAATCCCAGCGCCTCTCCGGCAAATTCCGTGGTTTCCTTCCGCTTCAGAAGGACAAAGGGATTCTCCCGGGCGGAGGAACAGCCCTGGACACTTTCCACGGAAGTAACTCCCGGCGCAAGATCCCGCAGGATCGGGGTGCGCTCCCTGCCCCAGCCCCCCATCAGCTCCAGCCACTGGTAATCCCCCTCCGGCAGATCCAAAGAAAAGCTCATGGCCCGGGTCAGGGTCAGGGAGGCGGTTCCGGTGTTTTCAAAACGCACGCTCCGTGCCAGGGCGGCGTGGCTGGCAAAGACGGTGTACCGCAGATCCACCTGCAAACCGGTGGGCGCATCTAGCAGCACCAGGGTCAGGGTGTCCGCCTCGGAATCCTCTTCCACATAGGTGGCGGGCAGGCCGGGAAGATCCGGCTTGCCGGGGGTGATGGCATGGCTTTGACAGCGCAGCTCCAGAGTGCGGCTGCCATCGGGAAGGGCGGCTTCCAGGGCGGTGCGGCGGAAATCGGTGGCGCCGGCGCAGGGGTATTCCAGCTTCACCGAATCCAGGCTGAAGCAGTCCCACTCCGGGGAACAGTTCACCTGCAGGGGGCGGTCCCGCAGTTCCAGCAGGGAGTCGAAGTCCTCCCGGTCGGTGAGGGGCGGGCCGAAGTAAAGCTGTCCCGGAGCGCCGTTGGGGAGGAGTTTGATGACATAGCTGTAATAGGAGTTATAGAGATGGAAGGTTTGACTGGCGGAATGATACACCACAGGCATGGCAAAATCTCCTTTTTGTTTTCAAATGCAGCAAGGCGAAGCCGTCTGTTTTTTGTAGTCTATCACAGTTTCAGGCCAACTGCAAGCAAAAGAAAATCAGGAGCGGCCCCAGTTGGTGGAATCGCTCCTGATTTTTGTCATTATGTTTTATGTTTCGGCTACGGTCACGGTGACATCCATCCAATGGGGCAGCAAGGCGGCAATCCTGGCCTTCAGCCCTTCCGGGTTGGGGTCGATGTCCGAGTCCGGCTGCACCGTTACCGTCAGGGTATACTGCTCCAGGTCTTCGGCAAAGGAAAGGGTACAGCCCCAGCTTTCCCCGGCTTGCTGCAGCTGGTCGGCAGTGGCGTACTGCCGGGAGATGGCCAACCGCTTCTGGCTGGCGGCGATGATTTTTTCCCGCCGGGTCAGAGCGGTTCCGGTATAGGGGGTGTCCCCGCTGCCGTTTTCCGGGGTGGGGTCAAATCCCAGAAGCTGTTCCTGCTGCCGGGCATAGGGGCACTGGGGCAGATGGAAAAAAGCGCCGTACCGCAGTTTTTGGATTTCCTCCAAAATCAGTTCAAACCCGGCGGCGTAAGCCTTTACTTCGGCGTACACCCAGCTATCCTCTTCCAATCGGTACAGGCCGGTGCAGGCCAGTTGGGACAAAAGCCGCTGCAAACAGGTCATGGGCATTCCTCCTTATTGTTGGGCCACGGTGATGGTAAAGCTGCCGGTGGTGTAGATCTGGTTGTCCTCCGGGGTCTGGCGGCCGGAGGGGGACAGAAATTCCACCCCTACCACCCCGGACAGGTCGCTGCACAGCCGTCCTCCCACTACATAGGGATTAAAGCTCTCCCCTACCCCCAGCTCCTTCACCGCAGCTTCCAGAAATTCCTTGGCCTCGGCGATCAACTGGTCGGAAGACTGGGCGCCGTTGGTGTAAAGCCGCACCGACAAATCCAGAGCCACCACTTCCGCCGCCGCAGACACCAGATTCAGCCCCAGGGGGCGGACGTCGTTGAGCCGCTGCTGCACCCGGCTGACCAGCGCCAGGTTGCTGGTTCGGTCATAGCTGGACACATAGATGTCCACCAGCCCCAAACCAATGTACTTGGCTTTGGCGGAGTGCATTCCAACTTCCTGCATGGCTTCCTGTTCCAGCCCCGACAGGTTCACTCCGGTGGCAGGGTCCAAAAAGCTGCTGAGAATCCGGCGGCGGAAGCTTTCGTCGTCCTCCGCCCGGCTGCCTCCGGTGATGGCTTCCGGATTGGTCACATAGGAGATCCCGGGCAAGGCGCTGATGATGGTGTCCACCTGGCTGATGGCGGCGTTGCCCTGGCTGCCCGCCACGGTACACTCCACCGGCACCAGCACAGAAAGCTCCCCTTCCAGCAGCACCCCGTCCTGGGTGGTGACCCAGCAGGCGCCGCTGCCGTTGGAGGTGCCCACCACGGTGCCCTGGGGAATGGTAATGTCGGAGGTGGCGGCGGTGGCCCGGTAGAAGGAAACACTGCCTGCGGCCTTGCTCTCCTGGGTGCGGGTCAGTCCCCTGGCCTGGCCGTGAAGGTCCAGCCAGCTTCCGGTTGCGGTTTGGGGGAACATTTGAAGCTGGGCCTGTTCCAGTTCCCCGTAGCAGTTCAGCAGTTCCCCTGCCAGCACCTGCATTCGGATACCCAGATCGCTGTCCGAGTTCACCGGATAGCCGGTGGAGTCTTCATAACTCTGCGCCATTGATTGATAAAGGGTATCAAAGTCCATAGCTTTCCTCCTCGCTTTCCAGATCCACCTGGGCTTCCACTCCGTTTACGGTGAGAGAGATCCGCAGGGTCAGGCTCCGCCGGGGGGCGTCCGCCTGCTTTTCCACCCCGGTGACCTCCACCCCTTCCAGTCCTTCCAGGGCTTCCTGGATCACTCCCAGCAGCTCCTGGGTCTGGGCTTCCTCCACCGTCAGTTCCTCCCAGCGGCTGCCCAGTTGGGTGTTATAGGTAAATTTCCCCCGGGGGACGGTAAGCCGGATCATCACCCGCTGAAGCAGCTCCTCCACCCCGGTAATGGTTTCCGGGGTGCCGTCTTCCAGGCAGACCAAATCTTTTTGTTGCAATCGAAAGTCCATTTCACAGCTCCTCCTGAACCACCTGGCCCCCCAGCCGTATGGTGCCGTCATTTTTTAGGATCAGATAACTGCCCCCGGCGCTTTGCAGCTTGATCTCCCCCGGCTCAAGCCCCTGGGGAGACACAGGGCAGCCCAGGTTCAGCCGATCCCCCTCCGCCAGAGGCAGCACCACGCAGCGGCTCCCCTGGGGAGGTTTGGCGGCCATGCCGTAAGGCAAAAGCAGACTGAGACTGCCCCAGGCTTCAGCGCCGGACAGGTTGCAGCAGGTTTCATCTGCTTCCTGCACCAGGCCGGTTCGGGGCAAAGGTTGTGTGTGTTCCATCCTGGATTTCCTCCTTGTGTCAGATATTCCCGGCGGCGGGGTCGCCGATGGTCAGGGTGGTATGGAAGCCGGAATCGTCCCCGGTCAAGGCAATGCCGGTGAGCTCCATGCCGGAAAAGGCGATTTCTTCCCCGGAAAAGTCCACCTGCTGGCCCAGCCGGTAGCGGCACAGTCCGGGCAGCACCAATTTCCCGGTAAGGTAGTCCAACTGTCCTTCCCGGAACCGGTTCCCTGCCGCCTGGGTGAGGTTTTGGCTCCACTGGCCGGGGGGTGCGTAATATTCCGTTTTGTCCGCCAGCAGGCTTTGGGCAAAACTGTTGGTGATGGAGCGGTACTGCCCGGTGGAATCCAGCACATACAGCCGGGAAACCAAATCGGTGCGGTCCAGGGTCAGGGTAAAGGACTCATAGTCCCCCTGGGCAAAGGAAACCGTTTCCCCAAGCTCCTCCTTGCCCATCAGCGTCCCGTCTTCGTTGACCCAGGGCAGGTACCCCAGCAGCAGGCGGCAGTAAAACTGCAAAAAGTCCCAATGGCTCATTCCCTTGGTGCAAAGGATCTGGCTCAGGGTGCCGCCGGAAAGGGTGCTGCCGGTGACGCCGTAGGGGTAGGCATGGTCAAAGAGAAGCTGATCCATAGTATAGTTTTGATAGGTTACCGGCTCCGCTTCATTGTCCACCAAAGCCGCCGTATCGCTCCGGGCGGTGAGGCGGCAGAGGCTGCCGGAGGAAGTTTCTTCCCAAACCTGGGTGTCCATCTTCCCGGAAAACAGGAGGCTTCCATCTAAAGACACCTCCAGCCGGTTCAGCCAGCTTGCCCCCGGAAAATCCAAGGCGGAAAGCTCCAACGAAGCATAGGGACGGCTTTTGGAGCATTCCCAGCAAAAGGAGAGCAGCTGCGTCAGGCTGTACTCCTGTTCCTCGCTGTCGTAGCCGGTGACGGTCAAGGCAGCCATACCGTACTCCCCCCTTCCGGTGACATGGGATCTTCAATCTGCGGATTGGCGGCAATCAGGTCGGCGGCATTCACACCCAGCCGCAGGGCCAGGGTGTAGAGGGTTTCCCCTTCCAGAAGCTGCACCGAACTGGTTCCGGCTGCGGACAGGGAGTCTGCGTAAGCCGGGTCCTCCACAAAGGTGAACCGGTATTCCATCACCGCTGGGCCAGGCTGGCCGATCCCTTCCAGGGTGGTAAAGTAGCAGTGAATGGCGGAAAAGCCGGGAAGCTGCAAAATGCCGCTGTCCGACTGGGAAAACAGCCGGTAGAGACGGGCAAATTCCTCCGGCAGATCCCCCGTCAGCTCCCCGGTGCCGGAAATTTCCAGCAGCTCTTTGCCAAGCTGCTGAATGGTGGTGCCCCCAAAGGCCAGGGGGAACTGTCCCAGCCGTTTGACGGCAGAAAAACGGATTTCCTTGGGGTAATAGGGAAATTCCTCCCCTTTATAAGAAAACTGTGCCAAAGCGTTCCCTCCTTATTGCGGCAGACCTCATTCCAGCACCAGCCTTCGCTGAGCCACCACCGTCACCGTTTCCAGGCAGCTATCCCCAACGGTGCAGCTCTGGTCAATGCTCTGCCACTGACACCCGGAAAAGACGATTTGGCATTCCGGCTTGACAATGGCAAGGGTGAAGTCCTCCAAATCGAAAAAGTCCTCCTGGGACTGCTGGGAAAGGAGCAGCCGCTTTAAGGTGACGGTGTACTCTTCCCGGCCGGTGACGGTGGCCACCGGCAAAAAACTGCCGAAGGCTTCCAGGGAACGGCTCTCCTTTTCGGCGTGGAGGGTATAGCCCTGGACCACCCCCTGGCGCACCCCGTTGATGGTCACCGAGATCTCCCTTGAGGTGGGAATTTGATAGGTATTCATGACAGTCCCTCCTTATAGCTGCACCAGCAGGGTGGCTTGAATGGTGACAATATTCCGGGCGGGGGTAAAGGACACCGTCAGCAGGCAGCAGGAAGGGTCGGTTTCATCTGCCGCAGCGCTGGGGACGCCGTAAGCGGACAGGTATCCTTCCTCCTCCAGCTGCATCAGCTTGGCGGCGCAGAGGCTCTCGATGCCGTCCAAAGTGGCCCCGCCCAAACACAGGGGGGTCAGATAGCTTTCCAGTTCCCCCACCACATAGTCCAGGATCAGGGGGGTGGACAGGTTGAAGTACCGGTAGTCGGTGTTGCCCAGCTCATCTTTGGTGCAGGTATCAATGCCCCGGATCAGGGTCAAAAGCCCGCCGGACAGTTCCAGCACCGAATAGCCCTGCTCCATTTTTTCTTCCTTCTGGGCTTCGGTCAGATCCTCCACCCAGCCGGAAAACTCCATACTGGCGCCGTTTCCCCCGATGATCCGGCTGCTTTGGCTGACTAAAGCCGCCGTTGCCGCCGCCGCCAGGTTTACGGTGCTGGTTTCCTCCCACTTCACTTCCGGATAGGCCAGCACGCAGCGCATGGAGTTGATCTCCTGGGCGGAAGCCTCCCCGGCGGCAAAGAGGATTTTCCGCACCTCCTGCTGCTCCAGCACATCTTTCATGGCGATCAGCAGACTTTGCTGCTCCACATCGGTGACTAAAAATTCTCCCTGTGTGACCAAAAAGGAGGTAAATTCCGTTTCCAGGTCGGTTTGGCTTTCAGCGGTGCGGCACATGGCCCACACCCCGCTGGCTCCCCCCTCCAAACAGAGGAGGATCAGACGGGTCAGGGGGCTGTCGTCGGTATTGTCCCCGAATATCGCCACTGCCTGGGACGAGGACTGGATAAACTGGATACCGGAAGCGGTTTTGGCCGCTTTGGCATACAAGGCAATGGGATAGGCTTCGCTTTGTTCGTAGGTTCGATATTGGGTGGTGATGGTCACACCCGGTCGAAGGGCCATTTAATCCTCTCCTTTCCACTGCGCATCTAAGCGCAGGCTGGTAAACTGCTGGGACGACTGGGTTTGCAGGCAGATCACTTCCAGTTTGGCGGAAAAGGGAAGCAGCAGCCCCTGCTGCTGGCGGTGAAATTCCAAAGGAAGGCGGCTCAGCTCCAGCCAGTCCGGCCCTTCCCAGAACAGCAGCGCTTCAAACAGGCTTTGGGCGTAACTCTCCCCCTGCTCCATCTGCTCCAGGGGAAGAATCAAGGTCAGGCAGAACTCCACCTGCGCTTTCCGTCCCTGGGTGGACTGGCTGTCCTCCTGCCCCAGATAGTCCCCCAAAGCCAAAGGGGAAAAGGCGGCGCTTTCCATCTGCACCGCCAACCCCGGCTGGACGGGCGGGGTCAGGCTGCACTGAGGGGAATAGCCGGAAAACACCTGGATTTCCGACATTCGGCTGCTCAGCCGCTGGACCAGCAGATCGGTGAGCTCTGCCAGGGTGGTGACAAGCTGCATCAATCTCCCTCCTGTTCATAGGCGATGGATTTGTAGTACAGCACCTCGTCCCCCAGCTTTTGGGGGCGGACCATCACCAGGGTATACTGCTTTTCCCCGGAAACCAGGATCTGGTTTTCCGTCAAGGGGACGTCCCCCTGGGTGAGCAGCCGCACCTGGTGGGCGGGGCGGTAGCCCAAGGGAAGGTGTTCCAGCTCGTTTGGCTCGTCCTCCCCGCTGACCCGGGACAGACAGCCGTACACCGTTTCCCCCTCCGGGGTGGTGAAGGGATCGCCGTACCGCACAAAGAAATCCTGAATGGTTTTTTGCAGGTTCATCGGTACGCCCCCTTTATGCCAACTGAAAGGCAAACCCGGTTTCCATCACGTCCGCCAAACTTTGGCGCAAAGACGCAATGAGCTGCCCGGCGGCCTGCTGGCTGCCGTTTTCCTGCCACTCCACCGTCAGATCCGGGGTGGAGATGCGCTTGGGGGTGTCCCCCTGCTGCAAATTCAAATACCCCTGCCAGGCAATGGCCGCCGCCAACTGCTCCAGGGTTTCCCGAACGCAGCCGGTTTCTGCCTGGGGGTTCAACTGCTTTTCCACCTGCCGCCGGGCGGACAGGAGCAGGCCGGCATAATCCTGAGCCTGCTCCTGGGTCAGTCCGGTGAGGAGGCAGAACTGGGCGAGAATGCGGTTCTCATCCATAGGTCATAACCTCCTTGGGGGGAATTACAGGGTCAGCACCTTGCTGGCGTCTTCAAAGATTTTGGCAAAGCCGTAGGTGCAGGAAATGGCGGCCCGTTCCAACTGCTGGTCAATGAGTTTGTCGTATTCCAGCATCACATCTCCGGCTGTGACCATTTCCAGCGCACAGGTGTTGTCCAGGGCCACCATGCTGCCGGTGGGGACGGCGCTGGTGCGGTACAGCCGGGCGCCCATGGGGGTGGTGAGCTGGCCGGTGCCGGCAAAGTTCAAGCCGGTGAGGGGATTCTGGAATTCCTCCAACTGAAGCAGCTTCAGCATTCCGGCGGTATCCGCCAGCAGGACGTTCATGTCGTAGTCCTCAAATTCTCCCCAGAGCTTCAGCAGGTCGGCGTAGGTCAACGTGCCGGAAGCGTCCACCGCCACGGTGCCGGCCGGGTTGGAGTTGCCGTCCCCGGAGATCAGGGTGGTGACGGCGTCCTCCAGCTGGGTGCGCAGCAGATAGTTTCCAATCTGCTTTAAGGTCACGGTAAACAAATCCAGCCGCTGGAACCGCAGGGCTTCGTAGGAGGCGATGAGCAACCGTCCCCGCTTTTTCATGGTCACCAGATTTTCCTTGGTTTTGATGGTGGTTTCGGTCATGGCGGCGCCTTCTGCGGTGACCTCCAAGGTTTTGTCCGCCGCAGTGTTGTCGGCGGTAATGGTGCGGTAGTCCAAGCTGTCAATCACCGTTTTGGAAGCCACGATATTGTCCAGAATGGCGCTGTTTTCCATTCCCATATTCACCGCACGCTTCACATATTCCGGGAACAGTGCGGCGGAGGTGGTGGTGGAGAAGAACTTTTCCACGCAGTCGCTGTGCTTGCCGCTGACCTTGATGTCAAACCGCTTGAGCTGCCGCTGGTAGGCGTCCAGCCCATCAAGAGGGGTACCCTGGTACTGCTGGGAGGGGTCCAGCTCCTCCAGCACCTGGGTAAAGCTCTTGCCTGCCACCTGATACATTCCTTTTTCCAATCTCAGATTGTCGTATGCTGCCATACTGCCACTTCCTTTCAAATTTTGAAGAATCGGTTCTGTTCTTTGGCTTCTTTGGGGCGGGGAGTCAGCTGCCGCTGGGCCTTTCCTTCCAGCCGGCGGCGGTACACCCGGCACAGCGCCTTGCACTGGCGGACCGAAAGCTGGTCAAACAGCTCCTCCATGAAACTCCCTTCCAGTTCCGGGTCGGCCAGAAAGGCCAGCCGCCGCACCTCCTTTTGCAGGCTGCGGCGATACTCCTCCCCCAGCCTGGCGGACTGTTCCAGCTTTTCCAGATAGTCCTTCAGCACCCCCTGCTGATAGGCGGACAGGGCGACTTCCTCTGCCTGGACAAAGCCTTTCAGCAGCTCATCTGGAGTGTTTCCCGCCAGGCGCAGGGGAGCGGACTGGCGGTTCTGCTTGGTGACCCCCGCTTCCCGCTGGGCGGGCACCGCTACAAAACTCCATTCATAGGCATCGGCGGGGGCGTCCAGGCGAATGCAGCAGGGAATCCCTTCATATTCCTGGCCCGGCTGATGGGAACAGCTCCCTGCCGGTTTCCCGCAGATGGAGCAGGTCCTTTGGGTAACCTGGCAGCTCACGCTGACCTCCTTGCGGATTCCCCCGTCGATGGAGAGGATCAGCCCTTCCGTTTCCGGGCAGCGCACCAGATAGGCTTTGGCGTTTAAGGTACAGTAGGGCTCCCCGCAGCGGGTGACCCGGTCCGGGTGCTCCACCACTTCAGTATCGTAGATCCGGGCGGTTTGATGGAGGGTGGTGTGCTGGTGGTCAAACAGCCCGGTTTTCCCCAAAAACAGCCCCGCCAGCGTTTCCAGGGCGGATTTGGTAAAGGCTTCCTGGTCCCGGTCAATTTCGTTGTCGCAGAGAACCAAGGGAAAGGTATACACCTCCGCCGCAGTCAGTTCCCGCCGGGTGTACCGGTTGATCTGCTCCAAATCCTCCAGCCCGAACTCCCCTTTTTGGGTGAGAATGGTTCCTTCTTTCATGGGTTTTCCTCCTGTGGCATAATTTCTTCGGCCTTGGCACGGTAATACTCCGCCTGGGCCTGCTGCAGCTGATCCTCCAAGTCCACCGCCTCCCATTCCAGGGTCACCGGGGAATAGACCCCGGAAAGCCCCATCCAGGTGCGGCAGATCTTTTGGATCACCGGTTCCAGCAGACGGCGGTAGTAGCTGATTTCACTGGCCAGAATGGTGGTCTGCTGCTGGGCCATTCGCTCGGTGGTGGACCAACTCAGCCCCAGCAGAAAGGGGGGCACCCCCAGCTTGGCGATGATCTGTTCCAGAAGATGCCGCACCGGGATTTCGGTGTCCAGAATCTGGTTGTCGCTGCCGATGGCCTTGATGGAGATGTTCCCCACCGCCACCAGATCCTGCACCTGCCCGTTGGCGGCGCTTTCCATTCCCCGGCTCCACTCCCGGGCGATCTGCCTGGCCCGCTCCCCGGCGTAGGGCTGGTCCTCGGCGGTGGGCTGGTAGGTGACGGCGTAGCGCACGTTCCCCACCCGCTCGAAGTTGCTGCGGATACTGCGGAAGATCACCGTCAGGGTTTCGCTGACGGCAGGCAGCCCTTCCAGCACGCTGCGGCCCACAATCTGACCTGGAGCGGGGTCGTGGGCGGAGTAGAGCAGCCACTGCTTTTGTTCCACCGGCCGGTACTCCATTCCCTGCTGCACCAGAAAGTCCGGTTCCAGGGGATCGCTGTCCTCCTTCACCCGCAAAAGGGAAGGGTCGGCGTTGAACAGCCCCAGAATTTCAGTGCCGTCGGCATCGGTGACCATCTCCCCCACTCCGTTGCCGTAGGTGAGCATACTGTCCAAATGGCCGTCCAGAAAGCTGCTCAGGCCGTGGTTGATGCCGTTGACTGGCACCCGGCTTAAAAACTCCTCCAGCTTTTGCTGAACGCCGGGGTCCGGACAGGTCACCTTCACCCCTCCCGCCAAACGCACCAGCCGGCGCAGGGCGGCGTCCACCATGGGGATCGTCTGGCGGATCCCCAGCAGCACCGGACAGGCGGCGGGAGCCAGAGGTACGCTGCCCTCCCCGGCCCACAGGGGACGGGGACGGGTTTGAATGATCCCCCAGCGGGAATCATGTGCCTTTGATCGTTTTCGCAAAGAATCCTCCTCCTTCTTATGGGGCGGGACGGGGGTTGCTGGCCACAAAAAAGGCCCCTTCTCCCCGGTCCGCCAGAGTGCTTACCAGATAGCGGATATCGTCCATGGCGTGGTCGTGCTCCTTTTTGGGGGCTTCCCCCTGGCCGGAATCCTCCCAGACGTACTGGGAAAACTCCCGAATGGCGTCGGTGCAGCTCGCATGGATTTTCAGCCGTCCCTGGCCCAGCATGGTGCTCACCCGGCGAATCCCGTCTTGCACCTGGTTTTTGGCTTTCAGCACCTTCCAGCGCCCGGTGCGTCGGACGCACTCCAAAAAACTGGCGGCGCTGGGGTCGATAATCACTGCCTCCACCGGGTGGCTGCCGATGAGCTGAACCAAAGCGGCTAAATATTCCTGGTCGGTGAGCTGGCGGTTTTCCCGGCGGGAATCGTAGTAGTATTCCTTCAACCGGTACCACACCCCGTCCTGCTGTCCCCAAAGCCCCATAGACATGGGATTGATGGTGCCGTAGTCGCAGGACACATATCTTCCTGCCACCCCCGGCGCATCTGCAAACACATGGCGGGACATTTCGAACATAGGGTACACCAGCCCCTGGGCCGCCGCCCACTCCCCCAGCACAAACCGCCGGTAAAACACCCCCTGATAAAGTTCCCGGTAACGCTGCCGCATGGCCGGGGAAAGGGAAGGATTGTCCTCCATGGTAAAGTGCAGGTGCAAAGCCCGCTTTTTCTGGGCCTGGCTCACCCACTCCCGGAAAAACCAGTGGCTGGGACCCTCCGGATTGCAGTTGAACCAGAACCGGCTGCCCTCCACCGAACAGCGAGCCAGGGCCTGCTCCACAAAGGAGCGGGGCATGAGAGCCACCTCGTCCAGCAGCACCCCCGCCAGGGTCATGCCCTGGATCAGGGAAGCGCTGGATTCGTCCTTGCCGCCGAAAAGGTAGAACCGGTTTTCCCGGCCCCGGCAGCGGAGGGTAAACATACTCCGGCTCACCCGGTACTCCACTCCGAACCCCAGGCTTTTCAGTTGTTCCAGCAGCCGGTCGGTGAGGTTGCGCTTTAAGGCGCTGACCGTTTTGCCGCAAAGGGCAAAGTTTTCCCCGGCAAACCGGCTCATGGCCCAGCAGGCAAAGCTCAGCCCCATGCAGAAGGTTTTTCCGCTGCGCACCGCCCCGTCGCAGATCACCGCCTGACAGTCCCGAAAGGGACTTTCCCGGCACCACCAGGTGAGAAGCTGCTTCTGCTTTTGGGAAAAGCGGGTGAGGGAGTTCATTCCTCCCCCTCCCCGGCAGCCGCTTCCAAAGCCCGGCAGAAGCTCAGCCCATCTTTTGCCTGCTCCTGTTCCTGACCCAAACGGCAGAGCAGTTCCAGCGCCTGGAAGCGGTTGTAAAACTGCACCTCCACGCCTCCGTCCCTGCTCCGCTTCACTGCGCTGACCCCAAACAGATCCCAGTGCTCCAACTGGGCCAGCGCCTGCTCCGGCGGACTGAGCGCCAGCCGCACGCCGTCGGCGTTGCTGCCGAAAGCCAGCCGGCGCAACCCCGCCTGAGCCAGCTCCAACAGCGGCTCAAAACCGGTTTGGTTCAGCCGGCGCTGCACCCGCCGCCGGGCCAGCAGCCGGTACCCCTCTCCTTCCCCGCCGGGAAGCCCCGCCAGGGAGGCGGCTTCCCGGACGTTGCGGCATCGGAGATAGTGGCTGCAAAACAGCGCTTCCAATTCTTTCATGGATTTCATGGAATCCCCCTTTCACCCATAGGGGAAAAACGGGGGTAAATGGGACGAAACCGTGCAAATTTCCGAAAAATAAATTGGATTTGCAATATTTTTACAAAAAATACAAAGTTTTTCAGCTTGTGAAAAAAGGTCATTGGCGGCCCTGACCCCCTCTGATGAGGGGGCTGTCTGCGAAG
>CAZWNI010000024.1:0-12430 GCA_964635385.1 uncultured Oscillospiraceae bacterium | reverse complement strand
CGGGTGCCTGCTGATTATCCTGCTTGCGGCGGACTTTTTCCTTCCCATGCGGCAGTTGGGCAGCTTTTTCCATGTGGCTATGAACGGCATGGCGGCCAGCGATAAGATTTTCCGGCTGCTGGACCTGCCGGTGGAAGAACACCCCGGCGCAAAGCCCTTTCCGGCAGAAGGGGATCTTTGCTGCAAAGACCTTCGCTTTTCTTATGAGCCGGTCCGGGAAATCCTCCACGGTGGGTGCCTTTCCTGTCCCCGGGGCAGCTTTACTGCTCTGGTAGGGGAGAGCGGCTGCGGAAAATCCACCCTGGCTTCTATTTTCATGGGGCGCAGTAAAGGTTACACCGGCTCGGTCCAGGTGGGGGAAACGCCCCTGTCGGAGATTTCCGAAGCCAGTTTGATGGAGCATATCACCTACATCAGCCACAACAGTTATCTGTTCCGGGGTACGGTTCGGGACAACCTGCTGCTGGGGGATTCCAATGCTTCGGATAATCGGTTGTGGCAGGTGCTCAAACAGGTGAATCTGGAGGGCTTTTTGCAGGCGGAGCAGGGGCTGGACACCGAGCTGCTGGAACAGGGCTCCAACCTTTCCGGCGGACAGCGGCAGCGGCTGGCACTGGCCCGGGCCCTGCTCCACGACAGCCCGGTGTACCTCTTTGATGAAGCCACCTCCAACATTGATGTGGAAAGTGAAAACGATATTATGGAGCAGATCCACGCTTTGGCTGGGAAAAAGACCGTAATCCTGATTTCCCACCGTTTGGCTAACGTGGTTCGGGCAGATTGCATTTATGTGCTGGAGCAAGGCCAGGTGGTGGAGCAGGGCGCCCATGCTCAGCTGTTACAGCGGCAGGGAACCTATGCCGCCTTGTGGAACGCCCAGCAAAGTTTGGAAAATTACGGAAAGGCGGTGAGGCAGGCATGAAACAACGAAGCGGATTGGCAGTCATGGTAAAACTGATTGGGTTGGTAAAACCTCTGACCGGCTATATGCTGCTGGCCATCTCCATGGGACTTTTGGGGCACCTTTGCGCTTGCTTTATCACGATACTGGGAGGCTGTGGGGTGCTTGGTTTGCTGGGGATTTCGGTTCCGGTGTCCCTGACGGCCGTGTTTGTGCTGATGGTGGTGTTTGCCGTCTGCCGGGCTGGTTTGCGGTACGGGGAACAGTCCTGCAACCACTTCATCGCCTTTAAGCTGCTGGCCCTGATCCGGGATCAAGTGTTCCGGGCGCTTCGCCGGCTCAGCCCTGCCAAGCTGGAAGGACGAGGCAAAGGGGACTTGATTTCGGTGCTGACCTCCGACATCGAGCTGCTGGAGGTGTTTTATGCCCATACCATCTCCCCGGCGGCCATCGCCCTGCTGTTTACGGTGATCCTCTGCCTGTTTATCGGCTCCTTTCACTGGAGTTTGGGACTGTTGGCTCTGGCGGCCTATTTGGTGGTCGGACTGTTTATCCCCTGGGTAACTTCCCGCCTTTCCGGGGAAGATGGAATGAAGTTTCGCACCAAGTCCGGGCAGCTTTCCGGTTTTGTGTTGGACAGCCTGCGGGGCTTGTCGGAAACCATTCAGTATGGACGGGGCAGCCAGCGTTTGGCGGAAATGGAAGAGAAAACCGACGATCTTTCCGCCGACGAAAAGCGGTTGAAGCGTACCTCCGGCTGGAATGCCGCTGCCGCAAACACCGTGATACTGTTGTTTGATCTGGCTATGCTGTTCCTCTCCACCTTGCTGTATTGGCAGGGGGAAGTGGGATTTGAAGGGGTGCTGATTCCCACCATCGCCCTGTTCTCCTCCTTTGGTCCCACCGTGGCGTTGGCCAATTTGGGCAGCACCCTGCAAAACACCTTCGCCGCCGGCAGCCGTGTGCTGGATCTGCTGGAGGAAGAGCCGGCGGTGGAAGATGTGACCGGAAAGCCGGAAATTCAATTTACCGGCGCTCAGGTCAGCCATGTCACCTTTTCTTATGAGAAAGAAACCATTCTACGGGACATCTCCCTGACGATCCCGGCCCATTCGGTGGTGGGAATCGTGGGAAAAAGCGGCAGCGGAAAGTCCACCCTGCTGAAGCTGCTGATGCGGTTTTGGAAGGTGGAGCAGGGAAGGGTTTCCCTGTCCCATACTTCGGTGGAGGAAATCAATACCAAAAACCTTCGGGAAATGGAAAGTTTCGTCACTCAAGAAACCCATCTCTTCCACGACAGCATCCGCAGTAATTTGAAAATTGCCAAACTGGATGCGACCCAGGAAGAATTGGAAACTGCCTGCAAAAAGGCGTCGGTGCATGACTTTATCCTCAGCCTGCCCCAGGGTTACGATACCCCGGTGGGGGAATTGGGGGACACCCTTTCCGGCGGGGAGCGGCAGCGATTGGGTTTGGCCCGCGCCTTTCTCCACGACGCTCCCTTCCTGCTGCTGGATGAGCCCACCAGTAACCTGGACAGCTTAAATGAAGGGGTTATCCTCCGCTCTCTGGGGGAGGAGCGGGAAGATAAAACGGTGGTGCTGGTGTCTCACCGGAAGTCTACCATGCGGATTGCCGACACCGTCTATTCGGTGGAACAGGGGAGGATGAGTTAAATGCCTAAAGATGTGGCCACCAAGCGGGAACGGGAAAAGGCCATGGTCAGCCAGATGATTGCCCTGTACTGCAAAAAACAGCACCACACCAAGCAAACCCTCTGCCCGGACTGCGCCGCATTGGACGCCTATGCCCGGCAGCGCAGCGACCGCTGCCCCTTTATGGAGACCAAAACCTTCTGCTCCAACTGTAAGGTTCACTGCTATCAGTCTGAAATGAGGGAAAGGATTCGGCAGGTCATGCGTTTTTCCGGCCCAAGAATGCTTTTTTATCACCCTGCCGCCGCCATTCGCCATGTCATGGAAACCAATAAGGAAAAGAAACGATTGGAGGAATCTCGATGAAACTGAAAAAGATCATCTACATCATTTTAGGCTGCTTTGGACTGGGAATGGGTGCGGTAGGTGCAGTGCTGCCGCTGCTTCCCGCTTTTCCGTTTTTGCTGCTGGCGGCCGTGTGCTTTGCCAAAAGCTCGGAAAAGCTCCACAACTGGTTTATCAACACCAAGCTGTACAAAAACAATCTGGCTACCTTCATCAAGGGTCAGGGAATGACCTGGAAGACTAAAATCCGCATTATGATTACCGTCACCGTGCTGATGACCATCGGCTTTTTTGTGATGCATCAGCTTTGGGTGGGACAGATTATCCTAGGCTGTGTTTGGGTGTTTCATATTTTCTACTTTATCTTTGGGGTCAAGACCTTCAAACCTGCTGCGGTCCTCCAAGAGGAGCAGGCCGGTTAAGCTGTCTGTGCAGTAACCGGGCGGTACAGCCTGCTGGTTTGGAGCTAAATATTACCCACAGCCGGATTGTGATTCCGGCTTGAATCCTGTAAAAATCAAGCAAGAGCGGCACAGAAAACGCCGCTCTTGCTTGATCATTTTATATAAAATGGAAACTTTGATTTGGTGAAGCTCTTGGCGCCGATGCCTGGAAGTTGACGGTCCATCTCGCTTGAACGGTTTTTCACAGCAGGCTGTCCAACAGTACAATGTTGGCGGCGGCCTCCACCACCGGCACGGCCCGCACAGCGATGCAGGGATCATGACGGCCATGAATCACCAATTTGTCGTTTTGGCGGGTGGTGATGTTCACTGTGTCCTGTTCCAGGGAAATGGAGGAAGTGGGCTTGAAGGCTACTCGGAAGAGAATGGGCATTCCAGAAGAAATTCCGCCTAAAATCCCACCATGCCGGTTGGTTTTGGTTTTCACCACATCTCCGTCGTAGTACATGGAATCGTTGTTCTGGCTGCCCATTAGGTCGGTGCAGCCAAAGCCGTTGCCGAATTCAACCCCTTTTACTCCGGGAATCCCAAAAAGCAGGGAGGACAGCCGGCTTTCCAAACAGCCGAACATGGGGTCGCCCACGCCTGCCGGCATTCCCACGGCGGCGCATTCTACTACGCCCCCCACGGAATCCATCTTCATTCGGGCGGACTGAATGGCGTCGATGATCTGCATTCGGAAGGCTTCTTCCCGCACCGGAAAGGGCAGGGTCCGCAATTCTTCCAGATCTTCTTTGGTGACCTTCACCGGGTCCAGCCCATGGCAGACAATGTCCTTGACCTTTACTAAATGAGCCCCGCAGACTACGCCCTTCTGCTCCAGAATTTGTCCGCAAACAGCGCCCGCCGCCACCAAAGGCGCAGTGAGACGTCCGGAAAAGTGGCCTCCGCCCCGAATGTCGTTGGCTCCCCGGTAGCGCACATGGCCGGTGTAGTCGGCGTGGCCGGGGCGCATCAGATCTTTCAGGTTGTTGTAATCTCCGCTGCGGGTGTTGGTGTTTCGGATAACCATTCCCAAGGGGGTGCCGGTGGTGACGCCGTTGTAGCAGCCGGACAGAACTTCCGGCACATCTGGCTCAATTCGGCTGGTAGTGGTGCCGTCGCTTTTGGCCTGCCGGCGGAGCATCATCTGCTGGACCTGCTCAAAATCAATGGGCATTCCCGCAGGCAGCCCGTCCAACACCACCCCGATGGCAGCGGAATGGCTTTCCCCAAATAAAGAAATAGACAATCGGTTATTCCATAGACTGGACATGAATCTTTCCTCCTAATCGCTGATAGTCTTCCCAAAAAGTGGGGTAGGATTTGGCTACGCATTCTGCCCCCAGCAGAGTAAAGGGAGTTTGGCAAAGGGCTGCGGCTACGCCGCCGCTCATGGCAATGCGATGGTCGTTCTGGCAGGAAATTACGCCGCCTCCTTCCAAGCGCCCTTTCCCTGCAATGCGGATACAGTCTTCTTGGGGCAGGTATTCCATTTGACCGCCCAGCCCGTTGACTAAGGCCATGGTGGAGGCAATGCGGTCGCTTTCCTTAATTTTTAGCCGCTCTACCTGATAGATTCGGCTTTCTCCCTCACACCCGCTTGCCAGCACGCACAGCACCGGAACCAAATCCGGAATATCCCCGGCATGAATCGTAAAGGGCTTTAACTTGCCGGGCTTGAGCCGGATCGCATCGCCCTGAAACTCTACCGGGAAGCCGGCCTGTTCCAGAATGGAGAGAATGGCTTTGTCCCCCTGCAAGGAATCCGGGGAGAAGGAACGCAGGGTCAGATTCCCCCCCAAAGCGGCGGCGCAGAGAAAGAAGGCGGATTGGGAGTAGTCGCTTTCCGCAGTGAACTCCCCGGCCCGGTACTGCTGTCTGCCGGGAATGACGTAGCGGTTGGGCGCAGTTTGCTTTACGGCAATGCCGAACTCTTTCAGCACCCCCAGGGTGATGCCCACATAGCTTTGGGACTGGAATTTTCCAGTAACGGTAAGGGTGCTGTCCCCAGCCAATAAAGGCAGGGCAAACAGCAGACCGGAAATAAACTGGCTGGACTGACTGCCGTCGATTTCATAGTTTCCAGGCTCCAGTTTTCCGGATACCCGGCAGGGAAGCGTTCCTGTGTTCTGCCAGGTCACCCCTTTTCCTGCAAACGCACCATCGTAGGCCGTAAGGGGACGGGTGACCAACCGCCCTTGGCCGGAAAAGGAAGCCTCCGCCCCCAGTGCCGCCGCCACCGGAATAAGAAACCGCAGAGTGGAGCCGGATTCCCCACAGGGCAGAGAAGCGGACCGAACAGGGCCGGTGATGCCTTTGACCAGTACATCGTCCCCTTGTTGGGTGAAGGAAGCACCCAAAGCAGAAAGGCAATCCATGGTGGCCTGAATGTCCCGGCTGAGGTAGAGCCGGTGGATAACGCTTTTTCCCGGCGCTAAGGCGGCGCAGATCAATCCCCGGTGCAGGATACTTTTGCTGGAGGGAACAAAAACCTCCCCCGCCAACGTTCCGGGCTGAATGGTAATATCCATATTCTCCTCCTTACCAGCTTAAACGGTTCCGCACCAGGAAGAATTCTTCCAACTCCTGCCGGGGGTAGAACCGGGCTTGGGCTTTTCCCATTTCTTCCAACAGGATAAGATGGAGCCCTCCGTCCCGGCTTTTCTTGTCCACCAGGGAAAGTTCAATGATGTCCTGGGTAGAGATGGAGTCGGTCAGGGGCAGGGAGTATTGTTTCAGCAGGGAGCAGATGGTGTCTGCGGTGCCGGGCTGGGTGACGCCCAACTCTTCCGAAATTCGGGTGATGGTGTACATTCCAATGGCGACACCCTGGCCGTGGGTGTAGCTTTCATAGTGATAGTGCTGTTCCACCGCATGGCCGATGGTATGCCCAAAGTTTAACAGCATCCGCACACCGTTGTCAAATTCATCTTGGGCCACCACTTCCGCCTTGATTTCAATGCACCGGGCGATCACCGCCTCCAACATGTGGGGATCGTCGGCGGCCTGGATTTTTGCCGCCAGGGAAGCGTCCCAGATACAGGCGTATTTGATCACCTCCGCCATGCCGTCCTGGAAGATGTTCAGGGGCAGGGTGGTTAAAGTGTCCGGGTCGCAGAGCACCAACACCGGTTGATAGAAACTGCCCACCAGGTTTTTCCCCTGGGGCAGGTCTACCGCTGTTTTTCCGCCCACGGAGGAGTCCACTTGGGCCAGCAGAGTGGTGGGAATCTGCACAAAGTCGATGCCACGGAGGTAACAGCTGGCGGCAAACCCAGCCAGGTCGCCCACTACGCCGCCTCCCAATGCAATGATCAGATCGCTGCGGGTGAGCTTGCTGGAAGCAAAAAATTCCTGTAACCGGAAGAAGTTTTCTCCGTTTTTGGAGGATTCGCCGTGTGGGATAGCGTAGTGACTCACCCGGACGGAAGAGGGAATGGTATCCATCACTTTGTCCAGGTATAAAGGCGCCACCTGGTCGTCGGTAACGACGCACACTGCTTTGTAGGATTTGATCTTTTCGATCTCCTGCCAGGTATTTTGTAAAATCCCTCGCCGTACCAATACAGAATAGGGACGGCCGGTGTTTACCGGAATCTGATACATAATTTTCCTCCTTGTTCATTGAACAAATTCAGCTCAAAAGATTTGTGCAAAACCGTAAAACAAAAGCCTGCGGCAACCGGATCACCGCAGGCAAAACTTTCCTTATCTTTCGGAAAAAGTGATTGCGTTTCTGGACGCATTCCGTTGGTTTCAAAACTGCCGCAATGATTTTCTGCCCAGTTGCCAATAAATCAGAGTAAATCGACGGGTGTTTTGCCAATCATTGCAGAAAATGTGCATGGTTCAACTTCCTTTTTCAGCAATATTTTTTTCATGATACACGATTTTCCAAAGACTGTCAACCCCTCTTGTGCAGGTGTCCACGGAAATCGGTTTTGAGACAAAAGGCAAAAAAGCTAAAGCAGAAATGTTATTGTGGATTAAAGTCATTTATGTCCCATATGGAGTGAACTGTGGAGTTGGCTTAAGGTACTTTTCCAAAATTGATTTCCACGGTGATGAACCGCAGAACCGGAACACAGCTTCCGGCGTTTTGAAAAATAACTTCATCAATTTCATTTTTATTAAAAATCATATTGCATAATTTTATTATTAGTAGTATACTGATTTTAGTGCTTATCACTAAAACTATCCAAAAGAATGTGCATATCGAACAGCCTTTGGAGGTGAGGATTTTGATGAAAACCAAGGAAATTTTGCGCCGGGCGGCACAGCAGGTCATGGAGCAGGTGGCCACCGTGATCTTTGGAAAAGATGAGGTAATCCGGCAGATTATGACTGCCTTTGTGGCCAACGGCCATATTTTATTGGAAGACATTCCCGGCGTAGGCAAAACCACCCTGGCGCTGGCCTTTTCTAAGGCCATGGAATTGGAGTACCGCCGCATTCAGTTTACCCCCGACGTCCTTCCCGCCGACCTCACCGGCTTTTCCATCTACCGCCGGGAAGAGGAGCGTTTTGTGTACCAGCCGGGCAGTGTGTTCTGCAACCTGCTTCTGGCAGATGAGATCAACCGCACCTCCCCCAAAACCCAGTCCGCTTTGCTGGAAGTGATGGAGGAGCGGCAGGTGACGGTGGAGGGGGTTACCCGTCCGGTACCCGCCCCTTTTCTGGTGATCGCCACCCAGAACCCTTTGGGTTCGGTGGGCTCCCAGCCCTTGCCGGAGCCCCAGGTGGACCGGTTCATGATCTCCATGTCCATCGGCTACCCGGACTACGAAGGGGAACTGAAAATGGCCAAAAGCATCGGCCAGTTCAACCGTTTGGATCAGGTGGAGCCGGTGATGAGCCGGCAGGATCTGTTGGAAATTCAAAACCAGGCCTGTCAGGTGCAGCTCAAAGATACCCTTTACCGCTACCTGGTGGATCTGGTCCAAGCCACCAGAAAGCATCCCTATGTCCAGCAAGGGGGCAGTCCCCGGGCCACCATTGCTTTGGTGCGGCTGAGCCGGGCGTCCGCCTGGCTGCAAGGCCGGGATTACGTCACGCCCCGAGATGTGGAGGAGCAGCTTCCCCATGTGCTGCGGCACCGGCTGATTTTGAGCGCAGACGCCCGACTGGCGGAAGCGGCCCCGGAGCAGGTGGTGGCGGATGTGATCCGTTCGGTGCATCGCCCCACCCTGGAGAGGGACTGACATGAGAAAGGGGCTTTATCTGCTTCTGCTGCTGGCGACTTTGGCGGCGGGAAGCGTGTATCAGATGGATCTGCTGATGGCGCTGGCCATCGGGGAGATTTTGCTTTGGATCTGCTTGGCGGTGGTATCCTGGCACTGCCGTCGGCATTTGAAGCTGGGATTTGAGAAGCGGGTGGCCGGGGTGTTGCAGCAGGAAAAGGTTTCCTGCGCCCTGCGGGCGGAAAACACTGGCCGCACTCCCATTCTGCGGTTTCGAGCCAGGCTGCGGTACGGCTATCCCTGGGAAAAGAAACGCAAGAAGCTTTTTGTGTACGGCGCATTGGACGGCAGGGAGGTGCAGCTCAGCCAGGTGGAGCTTCCAGCGGCTTGCTGTGGGCTGCTTCACCTGACGCTGGACCGGGTGCGGGTCTATGACTGGCTGGGCCTGACTTCTTCTTCCGGCAGGGAAAAGATAGAAGCCCGGTTGGCGGTGCTGCCGCCGTTTCGGGCGGTTCCGGTGGATTTGTCCTACCGCTTTGCCGGGGACAGCGCCGCCCTGCTGCTCCGCTCCCTGCCCCAGCAGAATGGGGATTCGGAGGAAGTCCGCCAGCTGCGGGAATACCAGGAAGGGGACCCCACCCGTAACATACATTGGAAGCAAAGCGCCCGCACCGAAAAATTGTGGGTGAAGGAATATGAACAACAGTCCGACCGGTTGGTAGAACTGCACCTGAAATGGGATCGGTTTGAATTTTCTGCCCCATCTCAACGGAACGGCTTTTATGTGATCCTTGGGGCATTGGTGCATGGACTGCTCCGTGTCCTGCCCCAGATTCCGGTATATTGGACCGATGCGAAGGGTCATCTTCAGGGAATGCAGCTTTCCGCTGCGGAAGGAGCGGCGCCGCTGCTGCTTTTGCTCTATCGCTTGGAGCAGGGGGAACCGATTTCCCCGGAATATCCTGCTCCGCCTGCGGCGTCTCCCGGACAAAATTTGCGGCTGGACTTCACCACCGGCCTTCAGCTTTTGGAAAATCAGAAGGTACTGTTTTCCTTTTCGCCCAAACAGTACCAGCAGCAGCTTTCCTGTTTTACTCTGCAAGTATAAGGGGGTGTCGGCCTTGGAAAAAACCGCTGTGTTTCAGAAAGAAACCGGGCTTTGGTCGTGGCTGACCCCGCTGGCTTTGTTTGTGGGCCTCTGTGGAATCTGGAGCCTGCTGGCTGCCGGGGGAGGGCTGACGGTATTTTGGCCCTGGCCGGTGCTGACGGCGTTGGTTTTTCTGCTCCTTTTCCGGTGGATATTGGAGCAGAAAAAACAATGGGTCAAGTGGTGCCTGCTGTTGTGGCCGGCGCTGCTGGCGCTGATTTTTTGGTGCTTCCAAACCCAGATGATTTCTCAATTTCACGCCCTGTTTCAAGGGGTGTTCCAGGGCGCAGAATCCATCTTGGACGTTACCGGAGCCATCTGCTTTTTCACTGCGGCCTTGCTTTGGCTGCTGGCAGTCTGCCTCTGGGCACGGCAGATCTGGCTGGTGTGGGTTTTGGTGACGGCGGTACTGGCAGCGCCGCCTTTGTTGGGGCATTCGATCCCCTGGGGGACGGTGTTCTGCCTGGTGTTTTTTCAGGCTGCCTTTTCCGCTTTGGCCTATGGAAGGAGAAAAAGCCGCCGGCGCAAAGTGGTGCTTCAAAGCAAAGACGAGTCGGCTGCGGTGCAGAAAAGCAGCCTTTCCGGCGGTATTTTGATGCTGGCAGTGCTGCTGGCGGGACTGCTGGTGGTGAGCTGTTTTCGCCAGCCGTTGTACTATGTTGCCGGATACCTGCAATATCAAATCGCCCAGCTCCAGCAGATGGCGCTGCCTTTTTCCGCAAGCACCACCGTGGTCAGCAGCGGGATCATCAGCCGGGGCAACCGGATTGTCACCGGAACGGAACAGATGACCGTCTATACCGACCAGCTTCCCACAGAAACCCTCTATCTAAAGGGCTTTACCGGCGGAGATTACCAGGAAGGGGTTTGGAACGAAGCGGAGGAAAGCCAGTTGTTTCAGGCGGTGGAAGAACAGATGGGAGACGGCTGGAACGGCCGGGCTTCCAGTGCGTTCCGCACCATGTACTACAACTTAAACCGGTGGAGCGGAACGGAAAACGCCGTCCTGTCCCGCAGTTTGACCTTGATGGGAAGTTACGGCCGGGATAACAGTTGGTATCCCCCTTATTATTATAATTACGATACCACCTACCAGTCCCAAGATGGCTACCGTTTTTCCTATTATCAGTCTTCCGATGTTTCCATTGATTGGGAGAATTTGGACGTTCAGCGCTATACGGTGGAAAGCTACCAACGGCTTCAGGCATACTACCAGGAGCAGGCCCTTTCGGTGTATACCCAGGTGCCGGAAGAAACGGTGCCCAGACTGGCTCAACTATGCCGGGACAACCCGCAGGAGGATTTGAACAGCATCATTGCCTTTGTCCGGGAAACCCTGTCCAGCCGGCTCCATTACACCACTTCCCCGGGGCTGACCCCCTATAACCAGGACCCGGTGGAATACGCCCTCTTTGAAAATGGACAGGGTTACTGCCAGCATTTTGCTTCGGCGGCGGTGCTGATGTTCCGAATGTACGGCATTCCGGCCCGATATGTTTCCGGTTATGCCGTTTCCCCTTCCGACTTTGAAGAGCAGGAAGACGGAGGATATGTTGCTTCTGTCACCGATGCTTCCGCCCACGCCTGGCCGGAAATCTTTCTGGAAGATTACGGCTGGGTGCCCGTTGAGGTGACCTTCGGCTCCTCCTTTAACGCCCTGCCGGAAGCAGAGGATTCCCAATCCCAGACTTCTTCCTCTCTGGTTTCCGAAACCGCTTCTTCCACCCAGGTTCCGCAGGAGCTTTCGACCCTTTCTTCCTCGTCGGTATTGGAAGGAGAGACCTTCTCTTCCCAGAATGAGGAGGCGGAATCCAGCCTGCCGGCATGGGTCTGGTGGGTGTTGGGCGGCGTGTCGGCGCTCATGCTGCTGGCTGCGGCATTGCCGGCCTGGCGGACGGTGCGGTTGAAGCGGCTGAAAGTCCGCTTTTTTCCCACCCATGGAAAATCCTTCCAACGGTGGGATAGGCTGCGGCGCATGGGTCTGCCCCTGCCGGATTGGGAAGGGAAGACCTGTCAAGATGTCCGCCGTGCGTGGGGCCGGATGCTTCGGGTGCTGCGGTTTGGCGGTTACTGGAAAGAGGAAGAAGAACTCCCGGAGGAATCCCTTCGCCGCCATCCGGAAACCAACCCCTTCCTGTCCCCGGAAGAGATGCTCCAGGTGATGGACATTGTGGCTCAGGCGGCCTATGGGACCATCTCGGTGAGTGGACAGCAGGCCAAACTGGTCCAGCGGGCATACCTGCGCACAGCAAGGGGTGTTTATCAAAAACTGCCCTGGTATCAAAAGATTTGGTTTAAGTGGTTCTGGGTAGCCCTGTAATCTTTGGAGAAAAGAAAAATACAGCAAAATGCGGCCTGTTGGAAGATCCTTCCGGACAGGCTGTGTTTCTTTTGACAACAGCAGAAAATTCTTGTATAATAATGTGTTGAAAAGTTTGTTTTCAGGCGCTGCGACAGAAAGAAGGGGAAGGATGGCTGCGGATTATTTGGTGTTGGATCTGGAATGGAACCAGCCGGTGGACCCGACTGCGCCACAGCTTCAGAATTTGAAGACCACGCTGAATGGGGAGATCATCCAGATCGGGGCAGTGACTCTAAACGAGAAAGGAACGATCACCGGCACCCATACCTGGTTGGTGCGCCCCACCTTTTTGCGGCAGATGCACTATCACGTCCGTTCCCTCACCGGCCTTACCATGCAAAAGGTGAAAAAGGGGATTCTCTTTCCCGAGGCCAACCGGCGTCTGGCCGCTCTT
>CAZWNI010000023.1:0-12874 GCA_964635385.1 uncultured Oscillospiraceae bacterium | reverse complement strand
TTTTTATTCAAACAACTTCTCTCCGGCATACACCGCTGTCCGCAGCACCTGAACGTATCCTTCCTGCCCGGAAGCCGCCCAGAAGGCGTCGGTGAGCAGGGTGGGATTGAAGTTCCGCTGTCCGGCGGTGGTGCGCAGGGTGAGGATTTCCCGTTCCCCCTCCGTCTCCTGCTCCAGCAGGGTGAACTCCGGCTTCAGATCCACCGTTTTCATTCCCTTTTTGGTGCGTTTCTGGGTGAGGATTTCCGGCTGGTTCCAGAAGGCGGCAAACTCCTGCCGAAACCGGGCCGGGTCTTGGGGGTACACCGTCAGCCGGTAATCCGCCTGGGTAATGGCCAGGGGCTTTTCTTTCTGAAAATCCACCTTCCAAACCTGAATGTCCCGGGGCAGGGCGGCGTTGAGACGGGACTGGATTTCCCCGAATTCCATAAGATGGGTAAACCGCAGATCCATGCACTCATAGTCGCTTTCGTACCCCAGCGCCAAAGGCAGGGCGAAGGTCATGTACATATGGGGGTTGAATCCCTGGGTGTACCACACCGGCAGCCCCGCCCGCTTTAAGGAACGCTGCATACACCGGGTGATGTCCAGGTGGGAGATGTACTTGGCCCTTCCCCGCTTGCGGTAAAACAGCCGCAGGTTGGGCATCTGTTCAATGGAAAGTTCGGTTTCTCTTTGCATGGGCATCGCTTCACTCAACGCAGGTTCCCTCCTTTCGGGCAAGCAGCCGGTTGGCGCCGCAGCCGGCGCACTGCTGACGGCAGTTGGGGGTGGTCTGGGCCTTCTGGGCTTTGTCCCACTCCCGCTTCAGAAAAGCTTCGCTGACCCCGTAGCTCAAATGGCTCCAGGGGAATATCTCGTCCAGCTCCCGGTGGCGGTTGGCGTAAAACCACACGGTGAGCCCCGCTTCCTCCAAGGCCTGTTCCCAGCGGTCGAAGTAGAAATGCTCGTCCCAACTGTCAAAGTAGCAGCCCTTTTTCCAGGCATTGTACACCACGTCGCAGAGCCGGCGGTCTCCACGGGCAAACACCGCTTCCAGCACGCTGGTTTTGGAGGCGTGGTACTTAAAGGAAATCTTTTTGGAGGTAATGCAGTCCTTCATATAAAGCTGCTTTTCCACAATCTGGTCCAGGGTGTCCTGGCCGAACCACTGGAACGGGGTCTGGGGCTTGGGCACAAAGGTGGACACCGAAACGGTGACGTTGACGCCCCGGTCCTTGTTCCGGTTGGGACAGCGGTGGTACAGCCCCACCACCTGCTGGGCCAGGTCGATGATCTGCTGGCAGTCGTACATGGTTTCGGTGGGCAGCCCCAGCATAAAGTAGAGCTTTACGGCGCTGTACCCCCCCTCAAAGGCCAGACGGCAGGAGGTAAAGATGTCCTCTTCGGTGATGTTTTTGTTGATGACGTCCCGCAGCCGCTGGGTCCCGGCTTCCGGGGCAAAGGTCAGCCCGCTGCGGCGCACCGCTTTGATTTTGTCCAGCAGTTCCTCGCTGAAATTGTCGATCCGCAGGCTGGGCAGGGCCAGGTTGATGTGGTTTTCCTGGGTGTAGTCGTAGAGCTGATCCAGCAGCGGCTCGATTTCGGAGTAGTCGGAGGAGCTTAAACTGGACAGGGATATTTCCTCGTAGCCGGTGGACTGGCAGAGTTCTTTTCCCTGGCGGCAGAGTACCTCCGCTGTTTTTTCCCGCAGGGGACGGTAGAGAAAGCCTGCCTGGCAGAACCGGCAGCCCCGAATGCAACCCCGCATCAGCTCCAAAATTGCCCGGTCGTGGACAGTGTCGATAAAGGGCACCACAAAGTTGTCCGGGTAGTAGGCGGCGCTGAGGTCCTGGATAATCCGCTTTTCTACCACGGCCGGAACCCCGGGACGGTTGGGGGCAATGGATTTTACCCGTCCGTCGGGAAAATATTCTACATCATAAAAGGCAGGCACATACACTCCGCCGATCTGGCAGGCGTTTAAGAGAAATTCCTCCTTGCTCAGCCCTTTTTCCTTGGCGTCCTGGTAGCAGCGGCAGATTTCGGGGAGCATTTCCTCCCCTTCCCCCAGTTGGAACAGGTCCACAAAGTCGGCAATGGGCTCCGGGTTGCAGCAGCAGGGCCCTCCGGCGATCACCAGGTTTTTCAGTCCCGGCCGGTCTTTGCTGTACACCGGGATTCCCCCCAAATCCAGCATATTCAGGAGATTGGTAAAACTCAGCTCGTATTGCAGGGTAAAGCCAATGATGTCAAATGCGTCCAAGGGGTCAAAGCTCTCCAAACCGTAGAGCTTCATGCCCTGTGCCCGCATCTTCTCCTCCATGTCCACCCAGGGGGCGAATACCCGCTCGCACCAGATGTCCGGCTGGGCGTTGAGCAGACCGTAGAGGATTTTCATTCCCAGGTGGCTCATGCCGATTTCATAGGTATCGGGAAAGCAGAAGGCAAACCGCAGGGACACCTTTTCCTTGTCTTTCACAATGCTGCCCGGTTCTCCGCCTACATAACGCCCCGGTTTTTGCACGCTTAAAATCAGTTTTTCCAATGCTGTTTTTGGCTCCATAAACTTCCTCCTAGCTTGTGTTCCTTCCCGGACTGGGCAGCAGAGCCGCCAGCCAGAGATAGCTGCAAAACACCAATCCGGTCCAATGCAGCCGGTGCTGTATCGTCCAGTAAAGACAAATGGTGGTAAAAGATAATAAAAATACAAATTGTATTACACAAAAAAACCGCCGCCCCCAAAGACAGCCAAAAAAATGCTCCAAAATTAAACTCAGTGCTTTTCCCCCATCTAATCCCTGGGCGGGGAAAAGATTCAGAAGCCCAAAGGCCAGGTGAAACAGTCCAAATACTCCGATTTGGGGAATCCATTGTCCTGCGCCGAAACAGAGTCCGGCGCAAAGCAGGTTTACCCCGCTGCCGGAGCAAAGAATCAGCAGTTCCTGTTTAACAGAGGTCAGCCCTTCCTGGGAAATCAGGGCGGGGCCGAAGCAGGTCAGCTCCAGGGCTTTGGGAGGACACTTCAGCAGCAGGCAGCAAAAAAGATGCCCCAATTCGTGAAGAAGGGCTGCAAAAAGCCCCAGCACTCCCCAGCCGTCGGGCTCCAGCAGGGCGGAGAGGGTCAGCACCGCCACAAACCCAAACCGGATAGTCAGCCGGGTCTGTCCCAGGCGGAATTCCATCAAACGCCTAAAGCAGCGGCGGGATCCACTGCCTGGCCGTTTTCCAGCAACTCAAAGTGGAGGTGGACGCCGTCGGCATCTCCTGTTTCCCCAGCCAAGGCGATTAGATCTCCGGCGGAGACGGTGTCCCCTTCCTGCACCGCTAAAAGGTAGCAGTGGGCATAGCGTGTGGAAAGGCCGTCGGCATGGGTCAATTCGATCCAGTTGCCGTAGCTGTCGCTGGTTGCGGCGGTGGTGACGGCGCCGTCCATAGCAGCGTACACCGGTTCTCCCGCCTGGGCGTCCAGATCAATGCCCTGGTGCTGGGTTCCGTCTCGTTCCCCGAAAGGGGAGGTCACGGTCAGTTCCTTCAGCGGGGCGGTGAGGACAGAAGTCGTTTCCGCTTGAGGGGTAGTCCAGAGATTTTCTTCCTCCATTCGGCTGGAAAGCCAGTTCCCTGCCTGGGCGGCTTGATTGGGGTACAGCCAAAACAGCAGTGCTATCACCAGCACCAAAAACAAGGCCAGCGCCCCCTGAAGCAGCAAAAGTCCGGTGATGGAGCCCTTCTTTTCCACCCTTCTCCCCTCCCAAAACGATCTGCTCTACCCTATGCGCAAACCGATTGTCTTATGTCAGGGGGATTGGGGCGGGTCTCCGGCGGTGAGAAAGGCGATGCTCCGTTCGATGGAGTCTTTAGATGTGCCCCAGTCGCCGCCTTTGCTGCGATAGTCAAACATCTTGCAGTAATGGGAGACATCTGCCTCCAAGGCGTTCAGTTTCTTTAAGCACAGGTCGTTCAGGGATTGCTGGAAGTCCTTTTGCCAGTGCCTGTCCATGTTTTGCTTGGCGTAGAGGGTGAGCTGCCGGTAATGGGGCAGGCAGAGGAAGGGCTGATCCTTCCAAAGGGTGCGCAGATCCTCCTGGGCGGCATACTGCTGCAGCAGGGTGTGGAAAAACCGCACCTGAGCCCATTCAATCCGGTCGCAGACAAAGCAGCTCTCCTCCCTGGGGGGAAGCTGGCCCCGCTTGAGTTTGCCGGAACCGGCGCTGCCCATAGGGTTTTTTTGCAGTTCCTGGAGGTGGCTTTGGAGAATCAGCGCCAGGCTCAGCCGGTTTTTCCGGGTTCGCATCTGGGCGAAGTGGTGGGCGCAGAACCCCAGGCGGTTGGTTTCTATCCGCACGTCCGGCTCCATCATGGCGGCTCCCATAATGTATTCTACGCTGCGCTGCTCCAGCAGCCGCACCATGGCGCAGATGGGGCAGCCTTCCTTTTTCTCCAGCAGATCGGTGACCGGAATGGTAAAGATGCTTTCCTGCATCAAAATTCCTCCTTAGGGCGCAATGCTGCCTGGAAAGAGGCGGTGATTGCACGAGTTTGAGTTCTCCTGTTTTTTGCCGAAGGCAAAATTGCGCTTATACGAAAAGCGCAAAAGGCGGACTTAGGCAGGGCGGCAAGCCGACCTGCCGAATCGGAATCGTCAGCTTTGCTGACGGTTCTATTCTATCATATTTTTTTCCCTTTGTCTCCCCTTCCCACCTTGGAAATGGAAAAAACACAATTTCCCACTCCGAGTTTTTGTCAGAAGGATATTACTGGTTGTAACTTTTGTCTTTTCAACAAACTGTCAAAGGGAGTTGACGGTTGTTTACAGCCGGAAAATTCCCGCAGTCACCGGGGTTTTTAACCTTTTCAACAGAGTTGTCAACAATTTTACCGGCAAAGTTTTCAACCTTTTCAACAGAGTTTTCAACAGTTTCAGGAGAAATCGGAAATTACCTTTGGTATAGAATTGGAAAAAGCTGCCATACTAGGAGCGTCGCGGTAAACTTGCAGAAAGGCGGTATCCTTATGGTAAAGGGTGTGCATCGGAAAGCCATCGAGATTTTACAGCCGGAGGACCCTTGTTTTGAACGGGCCATCTTTTTTCTCAGTCCCCAAGGGGCCATGGACCAGCAGGTCCAGCTTCGGGCCAGGGATTATCTCCGTCAGGCGGGGATTCGGCTGGATAAGCACAGCCGGCGCATCCGCCGTATCCGGCAGATGGGGTATGGGCTGGCCTGGGCGGCGGCGGGAAGCTGCATCACCGGACTGTTGGTGTGGTGGCTGGGATAGGTGAAAATTGGGGAAATTTGTGAAAAAAGATAGTCTTTTGGCTTGAGTTGTGGTATAATAAAACAGTATATAATCCAAGTTGAACGGGAGACAAACAATGAAGCAGGAAGAAACACTTCGGGAGGACGTGGCGGCAGGACGCAACGCCGTAATGGAATTGTTGCGAAGCGGCAAAGAGATCGACGCCATCTATGTCCGGCAAGGACCGGCGGAAGGCAGCTTAAAGGCCATTTTAGCCAAGGCCAGGCAGCAGGGCATTGCCGTCAAACAGGTCGGCGCCGAGAAGCTGGATCAGCTTTCCGGCGGGGTGAACCACCAGGGAGTGGCGGCGGTGCTTTCTGCGGCGGAATATGTTTCCTTGGAGGAGATTCTGCGCCGGGCACAGGAGGCGGGCCGCCCGCCCTTTCTGGTGCTCTGCGATGAGATTCAGGACCCCCACAATCTGGGAGCTATCCTCCGCACCGCCGAAGCCTGCGGGGTGGACGGGGTGATCCTGCCCAAGCGCCGCAGCGCCGGGCTGACCCAGACGGTGTACAAAACCAGCGCCGGGGCGGCGGCCGTAGTGCCGGTGTGCCGGGTGGGCAACCTGGCTCAAACCGTCCGCAGTTTGAAAAAGCAGGGAATCTTCTTTTACTGCGCCCAGATGGGGGGAAGGGATTGGTGCCAGGTGGACTATTCCGGCGGTGTCTGTCTCATTGTGGGAAACGAAGGAAAAGGGGTCAACCGGCTGCTGCTGGAAGAAGCGGATATACTGGTGGGCCTGCCGATGCTGGGACAGGTCAACTCCCTCAACGCCTCGGTGGCGGCAGGGGTGCTGCTCTATGAGATAACCCGGCAGCGATTGGGAAAAACAGCCAAAAACCCATGGGTGAACCAATAGGGGAAGGAGTTTGAAAGTACATGTCGGAACAGAAATATTCCGTAGATGATATTTTGAAGGAACTGAAACAAAAGGAAAGTCAGCAAAAGCAGGAAGCCTACCAGCAGGCCCGGCGGTACGACACCCAGAGCTTGTTAGATGAAATTTTAGGCAGTCATTCTGACTCAGCGGCGGCCCAGCCCAAGCCGGAAGAGAGGGCCTCTGCTGCGGAGAAGAAGCCCGAACCGCTGAAATCGGAACCGGCCGGCGAAGCGGCAAAACCAGAGCCGGAGACAACCTCCGGGAAAAAGGAACCGGCCCCGCCTTCTACAGTCCGGTTTACCCTGGACAAAGAGGCGCTGCGGCAGTATCACGAGGAACAGGAAAAGGCCCGTTCCCTGCTGCGGTCCACCAGGGAGTTTGAGAAGATTGATCCCCAGCCCAAAACAAGCCAGCCTGCCCCGGCGGCGGAGAAAAAGCCGGAAGAGCCAGCCCCCTCTCCCTCGGAAGAAGCCCTGGCAAACAAAGCAGAGGAATACGACAAATTCCGCCGCCGCCGGGAAGAGATGATCCAAGGCTTTACCTTAAAAACCCCGCCCCACCTGGAACAGGGCCAGCAGATGCCGGTGTCTTCTCTGAATGAGTTGGAGGCCGCCTCGGAGGAGGGGATATCCAAAGAGCGGACCGCCGTATTGCAGGAAAAACGAAACCGGGCCCGCACCAGTCAGACCGGGCAGATCCCCCAGTCCCAACAGGAAAAGGGGGAACCGGAGCCCTCCCAGCCAGAGAAGGAACCGGCGCAAACGCAGCATTTCCCTTCCCGAGATGCTTTGGAGGCCGCCACCGAGATGCTGGAAGCGAAGGAAAAGCGGCATAAAAAACAGCCGCCCCCGCCGGAAACGAAAGAGACCATTCCAGATGGAGATTACGAATTTGAGGAATTCCAGTCTCTGGATCAAGCGGAGGAATTTTTCGGAGCCTTCAAAAAGACTTTCCGCCGCAGCGTTTGGAAGCTGGCAGGGCTGGCCGTGGTGTTTTTAATCAGCCTGGGCTTTACCCTGGTGACAAGCTGGGAAGGCACTCCGTTGGAGTCCTTCGGCGATATGGTTCCCTGCATCGCTCAGTTGGCCTGCGCCGTGCTGGGATTTGTGCTGACCTTGGATCGTATGAAAAACGGATTCCTCACCCTGCGGCCAAGCAAAGCCTCCCGGGACAGTTTGATTTCCCTGGCAATGGTGATGGTAATTGTGTTCTCGATTGTGCTGCTGGCGGTGGACCCCCAGGCTTTGAGCAGCAGCGGCGTTTACCTCTATGTGCCGGTGGTGCTGTTTGAGCTGCTGTTTGGAGCCGTCGGCAAGCTCATGGAATACCGGGCGGTAATCACCAACTTCAAGGTGGTGTCCGCCCCGGATCAGTACGAAAAATATTCCGTTGCCATTGAAAGGAACCAGTCTTTGGCGGACGATTTGGTTCGTCCCGGAGGGCTGGAAGAGCGGGCCTGGATGGCAGAAAGCCGGAAGACCGATTTTCTGTCCGGTTTTGTGAAGGAATCCTTCAGCAACAATTTCGGGGATAAAACGGTGAAGGTCACCACCCCCATCTTTTTGCTCATCTCCCTGCTGGCCGGGGTGCTGGCCTTCTTCTTGGGAAACATCTACGCCGCCTTTACCGTCTTTACCGGCTGTTTGGCGGTCAGCGCCGGAGCCATCGGCCTGTTTTTGACCTCCTTCCCCCTGTACACCACCGCCAAGACCCTGTCCCGCATGGGAGGCGCCGTGCTGGGAGGCAGGGCAGTGGAGCAGTTTGAGGGAGTCAACTCTCTGGTGTTGGACGCTGCGGACCTGTTCTACCCCAAAAACATCACCCTCTACGGCATTAAAACCTTTTCCAACACCCCCATTGACCACGCCATTCTGGACGCCACCAGCGTCCTCTGCCGAACCAAGAGCGTGTTTGGCTGTGTGTTTTTGAAGATCATCGGCAACCACACCGACTACCTTTCCCCGGTGGACAGCATTTCCTACGAGGACGGCATGGGCATTTCCGCCTGGGTCAACGACCGGCGGATTCTCATCGGTTCCCGGGAGCTGATGATTCACCACGGCATCGACGTGCCCAGCAAGGACTACGAGGACCGGTATCTGGAACAGAACCGGAGTCTGGTGTACCTTTCTGCCAGCGGGGAGCTCAGCGGGGTGTTTATCCTTGGCCTGAATTACAGCGAGGATATCCGCAATATGCTCATCGACCTGTACAACAACAATGTGCTGGCGGTAGTCCGCACGGTGGACCCCATCTTGACCCAGGAGAAGCTGGCTGACATCTTCGATCTGCCCTTGGAAACCTTTGCGGTGGCGCCCAGCCGCCTGACCAAGGAACTGGACGCTTCTTTGGAGCCTGTCAAAACCGCTCCTGCCCTGGTCTGCCACAACGGACGGCTGGCCAGCCAGGTTTATTCGGTGCTCTGCGCCAAAGTGTTGGGCCGTCCCATTCATGTCGGGCGTTGGCTGTATTTGATCAGTGCCGGACTGGGGGTAGCCCTGTTTGTGCTGTTTACTCTGCTGGGAGGGGTGGGACAGATCAGCAATCTGTTCTTATGCGCTTATGAACTGATCAGCGCCCTGCTCTGTTTGGGAATGCAGTATGCGGCACGGTTGAAATAGGGCCGGATTCCCCTGCTTGCCGGCCTGTATTCGGTTCGGCTGCAGGGAACCTTAACGGATACTTTATGGTATATTACAGTTTTTGTGAAACGCCTCTGGGCCGAATACTGCTGGCCCAGGAGGAAAAGGGTTTGATATTGGCGCAGTTCGACGCTTCTCCTCCGGAACGCTGGCAGCAGGAGGAGGCTCCCCTGCTGGTTCAGGCAAAGGAGCAGCTTTCAGAATACTTTGCCGGGGCACGGCAGGAATTTGCCCTTCCCCTGTTCCCGAAAGGGACCCTTTTTCAGCGGAAAGTCTGGACGGCGCTGCAAACTATCCCCTGGGGCCAGACCCGAAGCTATGGGGAAATCGCCCGGCAGATTGGTTCCCCCAAAGCCGCCCGGGCGGTGGGTATGGCCAACCATCATAACCCCATTGCCATCTTGATTCCCTGCCACCGGGTGGTAGGGCAGAACGGCGCTCTCACCGGCTACGCCGGCGGGCTGTGGCGGAAAAAGGCCCTTCTTCAGTTGGAGGGCTGCCCTCTATGTAAGAATCAATAACATTGGGTCCCGGTGCGGCATTCAGCCGGATCGGGATCTTTTTCTGTTTTTGAACAAACCGTCTTTTCCATCGAAGAAAAATATGCTATACTGACATTATTGCAGTCAATACAGGCATAGCCGGTGTGGAAACCCAGCAGGAAAGGGCGGTTGGCATGAGAAAACATTACAGTATTTGGCTGGCGCCGCTGACGGTGCTGGGAGTGCTGTGCCTGCTGTATGCAGTCAACGGGCTGTATCCTTTTGGAACCAACACCATTAGCTGGGGAGACATGAACCAGCAGGTGGTCCCCCTGCTGCTGGAGCTTCGCAACATTCTCCACGGGGAAGGCAGCCTGTTTTACACCATGCAGACCGGCGGGGGCATGAACTTTTACGGGGTGTTCCTGTTCTTTCTCTCCTCCCCCTTCTCTTTTTTAAGTTACTTTGTAGAAGCCGGGGAAATGAAGTGGTTCATGAACCTGCTTTTGATTCTCAAGCTCATGACCTGTGCTGTGACGGCGGCGGTGTTCTTTCGGGTGCGGTTTCCCAACCTGCGGCAGCGGTACGGGGCGCTTTTGGCAGTGTGCTACGCCTTTAGCGGGTATACCCTGTTGTTTTACCAGAACATTGTGTGGCTGGACGTCATGTACCTCTTTCCCCTGCTTCTGCTGGGATTGGACTGGACGCTGAACCGCCGCAAACCCCTGCTGTATATTCTGAGCCTTTGCGCCATTATGGCCTGCCAGTTTTATCTGGGGTACATGGTGGTGATTTTCCTGCTGCTGGCGGTGGCGGTGTGGGTGTTTTGGGCCATGCCCAAGGAAAACCGGGGACGGGCCTGCGCCTGTTTTGTGGGGGCCAGTTTGACGGCTGCGCTGCTCACCGGGGTAATCTGGGCGCCGGCCCTGCTGCAATTTATGAACTCCGCCCGAGGGGAAGGACTGGTGGAAAGCCTGACCTCAGGAGGGCTTTTCACCTACCTTTCCACCACCCTGCCGTTCCTCTGCTCCAGCGCCCTTTTGGTGGTGAGCCTGTTTTTCCTGAAAAAACTTCGGGGCAACCGGCGGTTGCAGGCAGTGCTGCTGGTCTTTCTTCTGTGTGCCGTGCCTTTGGTGCTGGAACCGGTAAACAAAATGTGGCACACCGGCAGTTATCAGGCCTTCCCGGTGCGGTACGGGTTTATCACCTTGTTTTTGGGGTTCTGCCTCACCGCCTGGGCGCTGCAGCGGATAGAACCGGAAACTTTGCCCAAACGCACCAGTTCGGGGGCGTTGATTGGGGTGTGGGCGGCTCTGGCGGCTGCTGTGGCGGTGGAAATTGTTTTGCTGCTTTACTTTTCCGGCGTGCTGGACTATTATCTGAGTTCCCTCTGGGTAGGGGACGATTCCATGCTGTTGCAGATGCTGGTGTTTCTGCTGGTGGGATTCGGGCTGTTTTTGCTTCTGTTTACCTTCCATTACGGCTACTTCACCCGCCGGGTGTTTTCGGTGCTGCTCTGTCTTTTGGTGGCGTCTCAGATGTTGTTTTCCCTACAGGTTTATGTGGGAGACGCTGCCAATTCCGTGGAGGAATGGCAGCAGTACACCGATTTGGAGGACGTGCTGCCGGAAGATGGATTGTACCGGGTGAAAACCGACAACAAGTACACCGACGCCAACCTGATGGGAGGCATCGGCTACAACAACCTGGCTCACTATACCTCTTTTACCACAGAAGATTACCTCTTTACCGCCAAAAAGCTGGGGTATTCCTCCTATTGGATGGAAGTGAACTCCAACGGAGGCACCCTGCTCACCGATGCGCTGCTGGGCAACCGCTACACCGTCAGCCAGTTTGACTATCTCAACATTGCCGGGGACCCGATTTATGAAAACGACTTGTACCGCATTTATGAAAATCCCCTGACCCTTTCCCTGGGCTTGGTGGTGGGGGCGGATCAAGTGCAGGAAGAAATACCCGATCTGGAACGAATGCAGGTGCAGCAATATCTCTATGAGACCCTGTTGAACCCTTCCGGCAGCCAGTTGATTGTCCCCTATACCCCCACCCAGGTGAACTACATCGACATCACCCAGGAAGACGGGAGATACTCCTTTGCCTGGCGATCCCGGTACAGCTCCGAGATAGTCTATGAGATTTCGGTGGAGGGGCGGCAGGTGCTGTATTTTGACTGCTTTGATGAGTATTCCAACAGTTTGGTGGAGGAAATCAACAACTCCTTTGACATTATGGTCAACGGGAAAACCGTCACCACCAGCTACCCCAACCAAAGCGTCAACGGCCTGGTGGAGCTGGGCACCTTTGAAAACACCACCGTGACAGTAACGTTGCGGCTGAACAAAAACTGCGATTGTTCGTCCTTCGGCGTGTTTGGACTGGACGTGAATTTGCTGGAACAGGCAGTGGAACAGATGCAGGACCAGCAGGCCCAGATCACCTATGAGGGCAACACCTTCACCGCTTCCGCCTTCAGCGACCAGGAGGGCCAGGTGCTTTACCTTTCCATTCCCTACGATGAAGGGTTTTCCTGCACCGTCAACGGGAAATCGGTGGAGATCCAGCGGGCCAATTCTGCTTTTATAGCCATTCCTTTGGAACAGGGAGAAAATACAGTGGTGCTTACCTACACTCCGCCGGGCTACTGGGCCGGGGTGGTCCTCACCGGAACCGGAGTGCTGGCGCTGATTGGATTTCTGTGGTATCAAAAGAAAAACCGTCCCCCTATGGTAAGGCTGAACCGGTTCTGCGTGGGGGCTGTCGGGGCGATGGGGACGCTTTGCTTTTTGGCCGTCTACGCCATGCCTCTGCTGGTTTGGGCGGCGGGACCGTTTCTCTGATTGAATTTGTGGGAGAAATATGCTATACTGGCACATATTAGAACCTTAACGGAACATTCCAAAAAATAGAATGGGAGAGAGAACATTGGCTAAACAGCAAAAAATGGTGGAGGACATTACCTCCATGGAAGTGGATTTCGCCAAGTGGTACACCGATGTGGTAAAAAAGGCGGAACTGGTGGATTATTCCAGCGTCAAGGGCTGCATGATTATCCGCCCCTACGGCTATGCGATCTGGGAAAATATCCAGGCGGATCTGGACAAACGGTTTAAGGAAACCGGTCACGAAAACGTGTATATGCCTCTGCTGATTCCGGAACACCTGCTTCAGGTGGAAAAGGATCATGTGGAAGGATTTGCCCCGGAAGTGGCCTGGGTGACCCAGGGCGGGGAGGAAAACCTCAGCGAACGGCTCTGTATTCGCCCCACCAGCGAGGTGCTGTTCTGCGAGCACTACAAGAAGATCATCAATTCCTATCGGGATCTGCCCAAACTGTACAACCAGTGGTGCAACGTAATGCGGTGGGAAAAGACCACCCGTCCCTTCCTGCGTTCCAGCGAGTTTCTGTGGCAGGAAGGCCACACCATGCATGAAACCAAGGAAGAAGCCATGCAGGAAACCATGCAGCAGCTTCGCACCTATGAGGATTTCTACCGGGATACCCTGGCGATCCCTGCCGTCACCGGCCGGAAAACCGAAAAGGAAAAGTTTGCCGGCGCCCTGGAAACCTACAC
>CAZWNI010000022.1:0-14162 GCA_964635385.1 uncultured Oscillospiraceae bacterium | reverse complement strand
CTTTCCGGGTTTATCGTTTCTTATTGTTTTTGATAACTTCCTGGGTCAAATCCAAATAAGATTTACTGCCTTTGCTTCCTTTATCGTAATACAGCACAGGTTCTCCAAAAGAGGGAGCTTCACTGAGGCGGACATTGCGGGGAATCACTGTTTTATACACCTTTCCCGTAAAATACTTTTTGACTTCCTCTACCACCTGGGTAGTAAGATTCAGCCGGCTGTCAAACATAGTCAACAGCACTCCTTCCACATCTAGAGCGTTGTTGTATTTTTTCTTCACGGTCCGCACGGTAGCCATAAGCTGGCTCAGCCCTTCCAGCGCATAGTATTCACACTGAATGGGAATCAGCACCGAATCGGCAGCGTTAAGTGCATTCAGGGTAATCAATCCCAGGGAAGGCGGGCAGTCGATAATGATAAAGTCGAACTGTTCCTTTACCCCGATAATCCCCTTTTTCAGCCGGTTAATCCGATCGGACATCTCCACCAGCTCCACTTCGGCGCCTGCCAAATCCATGCTGGCCGGAATGATCCAAAGATTGTCAAACTTTGTTTTCTGTACCAACTGCGATGCCCTGGTATTGCCGATAAGCATATCATAGACTGACTGCTGCATCTCCCGTTTGTTTACCCCTACCCCACTGGTGGCATTGCCTTGAGGGTCGGTGTCAATCAGGAGGGTTTTTTTCTTTTTCCGTCCCAGGGCGGCGGCCAGATTCACCGAAGTAGTTGTTTTCCCTACCCCGCCTTTCTGGTTTGCTACCGCAATGATTTTTCCCATGGGTCTGCATTCCTCTTTTCTTAATTGTACCTGTTTGTTTGACTACTGCTCCATTATAGCACACTTTTTCTCAAAAAGGAATGTGTTTTCTTTCAATTTTCAAAAAATGCCTGTAGAAATGTTTCACGTGAAACAGCTTTTCTTTTGTAACCCGAAAAAACAGCGCCCGGCAATATGCCGCAGCGCTGTCAACGAAATGGTTATTTGGAAATGGTCACAATATATTGAATGCAATCTTCTTTTTCCAACTTCTGTGTCTTTGCATGAATCCCTGCTTTCTCCATGGCGTCCACTGTTTTTTGAAAGCTGTTAAAGAACAATCGCATATCCTTAATAATTATTTTGGGACGTTTTTTCCTCTCTTTCTGCTTTTGCAGTTTTTCCACGCTTTGTTCCAGCTTCGCCACCGTCCACTGACACTTTCCTGCCTGAGCCAGCAAGGAGCGCTGCTGCTCATCTGTCAAGTTCAGTACCGCACGGGCATGGCGTTCGGAAAGATTGTATTTTAGAATCAATTCCCTGGATTGGGGAGAGAGTTTTAGCAATCGAAGTTTATTGGCAATGGTAGACTGCGCCATATTCAGCTTTTGGGCCGCCTGCTCCTGGGTAACACCCCATTGATCCAGGAGGGCCTTCAATGCGGCGGCCTGTTCAAATACATTCAAATCCTGGCGGTGCAGATTTTCCACCAAAGCTAAAACCGCCGACTGCTCGGTATCCGTCTCCATGACAATCCCCTGAATGGTAGGAAGACCTGCCAGTTTTGCAGCACGGAGCCGCCGTTCACCGCTGATCAGCTGGTATTCCCCATTGACCCGCCGCACGGTAATGGGTTGGAGCAAACCATTTTCCCGAATGGACACGGCCAGTTGTTCCAGCTCTTTTTCCGAAAACTGCCGCCTGGGTTGGGCCGGATTGGGTTGAATCGCATCAACCGGCAATTCTATCACACGATTTACTGTTTTCATCAGCTTGTACTTCACCCAACGTCCCTCCTTTTCTTCGATTGTAACATGGAGAATAACAAAATGCCAGAAGATTCATCGGTCATACTTCGACCAAATCTTCTGGCAAATGCTATTTCCCGTAATTCTTCATTCTTACCCCAAGGGGGATTTTTTGATTTTTCCTGGATTTCTAGGGTATTGTTTGGGTGTTTGACGGACTTTTTTTATTTGAAACAGACTTCGGTGACTCCCATCTGGCAGGAAATATTCCTGAATTTCCTTTAATTCCCCACCTAAAAGCCAGATAGCCTTTTCTCCCCGCTGACTTTCTGCCTGCGGGTCCATTCCTTTCAAAGGAAGAAACCAGCCGCCCACCTTCACGAAAGGCAGGCAGTATTCGCAGAGCAAAGGCAGATTCGCTACTGCACGGGCCGCAGCGACATCAAACTGTTCCCGGAATGCCGGAGATTGTCCGCCATCTTCCGCCCGGCTGTGAATACAGGAAACATTGGAAAGGTTCAATTCCCTGCACACCGTCTCCAAAAAATTGATTCTCTTTTGCAGACTGTCCAGAAGGGTAATGCTCCATTCCGGTTTCAACACCGCCAGCACCAAACCGGGGAACCCGGCGCCAGTGCCCACGTCAATCAGAGAAAGCCTTTCCGGCAAGCCGCCGCAATGAGCCAACAGCAAGGCGCTGTCCAAAAAGTGTTTGACAGCGACCTCCTCCGGCTGGGTAATGGCTGTCAGGTTCATTCGCTGGTTCCATTCCAGCAGCAGGTCCCCGAAGCGATCAAGCTGTTCTGCCTGTTCCAAGGTGAGTTCCAATCCCTGTGCAGAAAAAAGCTGGATTAACTTAGCTGTCTCCATCATGAAAATACCCCTCCTTTCCCTGTGTCTCCAACCAGATCAATAATACTGTAATGTCTGCTGGACTGACCCCAGAAATCCGTTCAGCCTGCCCTAAATTAGAAGGCTGAACCTTATTCAGCTTTTCCTGGGCTTCCAGCCGCAAACCGGTGATGAGCTTGTAATCCATTTTTTCCGGCAGGCGCTTATTCTCCAACCGTTTCATTTGCTTTACCTGGTCCAACTGCTTTTGAATGTAACCGGCATACTTTAACTGAATCTCCACCTGTTCCCAGACATCTTGCGGCAATGCCGGACGCTGAGCATCTACTGCCTTCAAATCCTGGTATCCCACCTGGGGACGGCGGATTAAGTCCGCCATTTTCACTCCAGTGGACACCGTGGTTGTTTCACGTGAAACAAGAATTGCGTTGAGCTGCTGGGTCGGCGGCAGGGTGGTGTGTTCCAACCGCTGAATTTCCTGATCAATGGACTCCCACTTTGCTAAGAACTTCCGGTACCGTTCCTCACTGATTAAACCAATGCGATAACCAATGGGAGTCAGCCGCTGATCTGCATTGTCCTGACGAAGCAGCAGCCGGTACTCGCTGCGGCTGGTCATCATTCGATAAGGATCCATGACGCCCTTGATGGTAATGTCGTCAATCAAGGTTCCGATGTAGCTTTCCGAACGGTCCATCACCAACGGTTCCCGGCCCAACACCTGCATGGCGGCGTTGATACCAGCCACCAACCCTTGGGCGGCCGCCTCCTCGTAGCCGGAAGTACCGTTAAACTGGCCGGCTCCATACAGTCCCGGCAAAGGCTTAAATTCCAAAGTGGCTTTCAGTTGTTGGGCGTCACAGCAATCGTACTCAATGGCATATGCATTCCGCATCACTTCTGCGTTCTCCAATCCACGAATGGAGTGAAGAAAGGCAAGCTGAACATCTTCCGGCAAAGAGGAACTCATACCCTGCAAATACATCTCCTGGGTATCCAACCCCATCGGTTCAATAAAAAGCTGATGCCTCTTCTTATCCGAAAACCGCACCACCTTATCCTCAATGCTGGGACAGTACCGAGGCCCTACCCCCTGGATTCGTTTGGCTTCCCCATAGAGAGGAGAACGGTCCAGATTGTCCAGAATGATCTTGTGGGTGGTCTCATTGGTATAGGCCACATAGCAGGACATTTTGTTTTTCAGCCCACGGGGATCGGTGGTAAAGGAAAACGGGACAATAGGATCGTCCCCCTTCTGCTCTTCCAACTGAGAAAAATCAATGCTTCTCCGATGCACCCGGCTGGGAGTGCCGGTCTTGAACCGGCGAATGGCAATGCCGTATTCCGGCAGCCGGTCGGTCAAACCGCAACTGGGAAGTTGATTGTCCGGTCCGGAAGAATAGTTTACTTCACCAATATGGATACGGGCATTTTGATAAGTGCCGGAACAGATAATTGCAGCCTGCACCCGATACACCATTCCCAGCTTCGTGACCACTCCGGTGAGCCTTCCGTCTTCCACCTGGAGATCCACAATTTCTCCCTGCTTCAAAGAAAGATTGGGCTGGTTTTCAATCACAGATTTCATATAGTGATGATAAGCCCGGCGGTCAGACTGTACCCGCAGGCTGTGTACCGCAGGCCCCTTTCCCAGATTCAACATTCGGCTTTGCAAAAAGGTAGCGTCAGCAGCTTTTCCCATCTCCCCTCCCAAAGCATCAATTTCCCTTACCAGATGCCCTTTGGCAGTGCCGCCAATGGAAGGGTTGCAGGGCATATTGGCTAAGCCGTCCAAGCTCAGGGTAAACAGCACGGTACTTACGCCAAGCCGGGCTGCCGCCAATGCGGCTTCGATTCCTGCATGACCGGCGCCAATCACCGCAATCTGAAAATCTTCACAAATCTGATCCATGGTAATTTCCTTTACTTTCCTACACAAAAATTCCGAAACACTTCATCTACTACAGCATCTGAAGCCTTTTCCCCGGTGAGTTCCAACAATGCAGAAACGCCATCGGTGAGATCCACCGTCACAGCATCTAAAGTATACCCTGCCTGGAAAGCGGCCATGGCCTGGTTCACATGATCTCTGGCACGGGTAACACAGCTTCTCTGCCGTTCATTTGCCAGCACAGCCGCCCCTTCTTCCAACTGAACCAAATGAAGCACCTGTTGAATGGCCTGTCGCAGCAGCTCCAAACTTTCCGAATTTTCCACAGAAGTATAAACAAACTGTTGAAATCCATCACCCAGTTCCTTTTCATCCAGCACAGCCGGAAGATCCGTTTTATGAATGACCGCAATGGCCGGAACAGGCTGCTTGGACACTTCCTCCACAATCCGCCTGTCTTCCGAAGAAAACGGCCGGGAAGCATCAAACACAGCCAAAATCAAATCCGCCTGCTGTATCCGTTCCTCTGCAAAGTGTACCCCAATCTGCTCCACCGCATCTTGGGTTTCCCGAATGCCCGCAGTGTCGGAAAGGAGAAGCTGAAGGTCACCCAACTGAACCTGCTCCTCCACCACATCTCGAGTGGTGCCGGCAATGTCGGTAACAATGCTCCGCTGATAGCCGGAAAAGAGGTTCATGAGGGTGGATTTTCCCACATTTGGCTTCCCCACAATCACAGTGCGGATTCCCTGGGTCAACATACGACCGTTATCGTAGTTTTCCAATAATTTACTGAATTTACCATTTATTTCTTTCATACTGGGAAGCAAAGAAGATTCTTCCAAAGCCGGAATATCTTCTTCCGGATAATCCGCCCAGGCGGAAAGATAGGCGCAAAGTTCCAACAAGGTGTCTTTACATTCCACTACCTGACGGTACAACGCCCCTTCCATCTGGGCACGGGCAGTGCGCAGAGACTGTTGGTTTTGCGCGCCAATCACCTGCATCACCGATTCCGCTTGAGTCAAATCCATTTTGCCGTTAAGAAAAGCCCGGCGTGTAAATTCCCCCGGTTGTGCGGCGGCCGCTCCGGATTCCAGACAGCGGCGCAAAAGCTGGCGAGCCACATACACTCCGCCATGACAGGAAAGCTCTGCCACATCTTCTCCAGTATAACTGTGGGGCGCATGATAGACCAACACCATGCCGTCATCTAAAACAGAACCATCTTGATTGAGAAAGTGGCCGTAACAAGCGGTATATCCCGGTTTTGCAATCAAATCACCGCCATTTACCGGGTGAAAACAACGGCTGGCTACCTGCAGCGCTTCCGGCCCGCTGAGACGAATCACACTGATCCCTCCCACACCCAAAGGGGTGGCAATGGCAGCAATGGTAGTCATGAAAAAACCTCCTTGCCTCATAAAATAATTAAAGAAAAAGGGAGGCGCCTGCCTCCCCCTCTCCAAAAAATCACTTAAAATTCAATCTTGGAATACTTCTTCGCTTTCTTTTCTTCCTCGGTACGCTCTGCCTTCAGAATCTTTTCCATGGTGCTTTCGGTGCTGACCCGCTCCAGAGGACGATCCCGACGGGTACCCCGACGATCATAGCCCCGGCTTCCTCCACTGCGGCGGCGGTCATAGCTGCCCTGGGAAGATCTGGGACGGGGATTGGTGGGGAGAATCACCACGCGACGATTGGGATCTTCTCCTTTACTCTTGCTGGTAACTCCTTCCATCTCGGTGACCACAGAATGGACGATCCTCCGCTCATAGGGATTCATAGCCTCCAGAATCTGGCTGCGGCCGGTGCGGGCCACTTTAATGCTGGTACGCTTAGCCAGATCCTTCAGCGCTTTCTGCCGCTTATCCCGATACTGTCCGCAATCCAGAGTGACCCGGAAATATTTGCCGTCCAAACGGTTGCAAACCAAGGTGGTGAGATGCTGCAAAGCGTCTAAGGTTTCCCCGTGATGGCCGATGAGGATTCCCAGATGTTCGCCGTTTAAGGTGATGGTAGCGGATTCCTCTCCTTCTTCCACCGTCATGGTGACGCCTTCCACGCCCATCTTTTCCAGAATGGCCTGAAGGTATTCCTGGGCAGCCTGGAGTTTGGCAGAATTGTTGTTGTTCTGTTCTTCCTGTACTTCTTCTGTAGCAGATTCTGCGGGTTCTTCCTTTGTTTCCTCCACAGTCACTTCTGCTTTGGGTTCTTCTTGTTTGACCACCGGAGAAGCAGTGAGGACGGTGTCAGCGTCCCGCACTACCGTTACTTTTACAATAGCTTGCTGTTTGATTTTGCCAAACAGGCTCTTTTTGGCAGGCCGGATAACCTGAGCGTCGCACTGCTGAGAAGACACTCCTAATTCCCGATAAGCCTGTTCCAGAGCTTCTTGTTCACTGTCGGCAGTAATGGTAATTTCCTTTGCCATAGTCGCGGTTCCTCTCTTTCAGTTTCAAAATTTATTCATCGTCTCCATACTTCTGGCGCATCCGTTCTCTGGCGGCTTTGATCTTATCCGCCTGAGTCAAATCCTCCAAATGCTCATTGTCATAGGGAGCATGAGATTTTTTGGAATACATTTCCTTTAACTCCAGCGCCCGTTCCACCCGGCTCTGTTTGCCGCTGGCTTTGCGCTTGGCTTTCTTTGCTTCCATTTTGGCCTTCACTTTTTCCGGGGGATACAGCTTTTTCACCAGCACCGACTGGCCAAAGCTGGCGAAGTTGCTGATCATCCAGTAAAGCGCCACGCCAACCGGCAGCCAGAAGGCAAATACAACGGAGAGCAGGGGCATAAGATACATGGTAACTTTCATACAACCCTGGCCGGAGTTTTGCTCCGAGGAGTCAGAGAACTGGGTAGGATTCATCTTCATGGAGATGAAGGTAACCAAAAAGCTGGACAGACCGGCGATAAAAGGAACAATCACATACCAGTTTAAGCCGAATTCCGGAATCTGGCCCAGATCCAAAAATCCCATGAATTTCATGTTGAAATCCAAAATAGACTGGACCGTTTCGCTGCCCCAGCCGCCAAAATATTCCACCAGCCCCTCTGCTAAACCGTGAGAGTCGGTTTGAATTTCCTGAATGATGGAGATCTGGGGGGCGTTGGTGGACATATTGGATTGAATGTAGCTGACGGCATTATTGATGGCGTCGCTGTCCAGATTCAAAATATGCTCCAGGGGACCATAGATCACGCCGATGATACCGAACAGTACCACCATGGTGATCAGCATAGGCAAACAACTGCTCATGGGATTGTAGTGCTCCTGATCGTAAAGCCGCTGCAATTCCATATTCATCTTTTCTTTATTGTTTTTGTACTTGTCCTGAATGGCCTTCTGCTTTTTCATCACATCGCCGCTGACAGCCATGTTCTTTTGCTGCTTCACTTGCAGCGGGAACATGCACACACGAACCACGATAGTGAAGATGATAATACACCAGCCGAAATCCGGGATCAGCATATACATGTACTTCATCAGCCATCCAAAGGGGGTTGCGATAAAATCAAACATAGAATCTCTCCTTAATAGGCAGGCATAGAATTAAGTTACGAATGTTCTTTGGAATCCGGAAGTTCCCGAGGAGTGGTGACATCGGAACGAAATTTGCGATAGAAAAAGGAAAACTTGTCCGGCGGGTAATCAAAACCGCCGGGGTGAAAGGGATTGCAGCGGAAAATCCGCCGCAGCGCCAAATAACTGCCCCGAAACGCCCCAAACCGCCGCAGCACCTGGATCGCATAAGAAGAACAGGTGGGATAGAACCGGCAGCAAGGCGGCTTCAACGGAGAAATGAATTTCTGGTATCCCCGAATAAACCAGATCAACAGTTGTTTCATAACTTCTTTCCATTCTTCTGCAAGAGCCACTGAATCTGTTTTCGCATTATGACAGCCAGCTGAGTGGACTTCATTTTTAAGAGAGGGGTACGGGCTAAAAAAACCAAATCGTATCCCTTTAATCCGGGAAATTCCTCCCGAATGGAAATCCAGGCAGCCCGAATCAATCGTCTGGCCCGGCTGCGGCAGCAAGCATTCCCCACCTTTTTTCCGGTGGTAATGCCGATGCGAGTGAGGCCGGTGCGGTTCTTCACCAAATAGGTAACCAGCGCCGGTCCGGAACGGAATTTCCCTTGGTAATAGGCTCTCTTGAATTCTTTATTCAATCGCAAGGAAATCAGATTTCTCATATTACCCCTTTTGAAACGAAAAAGACCTCTCTTTCCAAACAAAAACAGCCTGGAAAGGGTGGTCTTTATCCTCGGTTATGTTCTGGAAACAAAGAGCATTAGTAGGTCAGCCTCTTGCGGCCTTTGGCGCGCCGTCTGGCCAGAACCTTTCTTCCGTTCTTAGTAGCCATTCTCTTGCGAAATCCGTGTTCTTTCTTACGATGAATCTTTTTGGGCTGATAGGTTCTTTTCATAGATCGTGCTCCTCCTTCCCACGCACAGGCATTTTTGCCTTTTCGATGATTTACCTAAAAAGTATAACGGAAAGGGATAGCAAAAGTCAAGCCCTAATTTTCACTTTTTATCTACATATTGTATTTTACGAAATTCCCTTTACTGTTAGTAATTGATTATAAAAAAGAAAAAAGGTACGGACCGGTTGGATTGCAAAGAAAATCCGGACAAAATCATTGCGAAAACTCCAAAGTTGTGATACAATTTAAGTTGCGTAATCATCGGATTTTTTGAGGACGCAGCTTTTGTCCTGTCAACGCAGTTTGATCCGCAAATCAAGCCCAATCCGATGTTTCAACAAGATTTCAACTGTGTTTTCCACCAAAATTCTGAGTTTTCAACCATAGGAGGTTTTTCAACATGGATTCATTTTCCGAGGTGTTCAATCTTGTTAAAGAACGCTGCAAGACAATGATGAGCGACACAGCATATACCTGTTGGATCAAGCCCATTCAGCCTTTGGAGCTGAATGAGGATACTGTATATCTCTACGTCCCCAACAGTTTTCAAAAAAGCCTCCTGGAACGGCAGTACGATGGAAAATTAAAGGATTGTTTTAAGGAAGTTTTGGGGTTCGACGTCAATATCATCATTCAAACCGATACAGGAATTCAAAAACAGCCTGTCTCTGAAAAGCCGGAAGTGCCTCAACAAACAGAAACCCAGCCGGTAAAAGCTGCTGTTGAAAAAAGGCCGGCTCAAAAAGAAAAAACGGAAGAAACCATACAAGAGGACTTTAACGACGGCAACTACGACTATACCTTTGAAACCTTTATTGTCGGTCCTTCCAATGAATTTACCTATGCCGCCTGCAAAGCAGTGGCTGTGAATATGGACAATTCCTACAGCCCTTTGTTTATTCACGGCCCTTCCGGATTGGGAAAAACCCATCTGCTCTGTGCGATCCGGCACGAAATCTTAAAAAACCATCCCAACACAAAAATCATCTACACCAACTGTGAAACCTTCACCAATGAGATGATTTCATCCATCGGAAATAAAACCAAGATGGATCAGTTTCACAACAAATACCGCACCGCCGATGTGCTTCTCATCGACGATATCCAATTCCTGGCCGGAAAAGAAAGCACCCAGGAAGAGTTCTTTCATACCTTTAATGAGCTGCACCAGGCGGGAAAACAGATTGTTCTCACCTCTGACCGCCCGCCCAAGGACATTGCAACCCTTTCCGCCCGTCTCCAAAGCCGGTTTGAAAGCGGTTTGATCACCGATGTAGCCCTTCCCAATTTTGAGACCCGGCTGGCCATTATTAAACGGAAAGCGGAACTGCTGAACATAACCATTCCCAATGACGTAGCCGAGTACATCGCAAACAAGCTGCGCAACAATATCCGGCAGCTGGAAGGAGCAGTGAAAAAAATCAAGGCGTACAAGCTGCTCACCGGCTCCAATCCCTCCATTGGAGTGGCTCAAAATGCCATTAAGGAAATCCTAAACGACAATCAGCCGGTGCCGGTAACGGTGGAGCGGATTGTGGAGGAAGTATCCAAAACCTATTCCGTAAGCCCGGACGATATCCGTTCTTATAAGAAAACCGCCAACATTTCCATTGCCCGGCAAATTGCTATTTATGTGATCCGGGAGATCACCCAAATGAGCCAGGAAGCAATCGGGGCGGAATTTAATGGAAGAAACCACGCCACCATTGCTTACACCATCAAAAAAATGGAAGAGATTTTAGAAAAAGATCCCAAAACCAAAGCAGTGGTCAACGACATCATCAAAAATATCCGCAACAACGGGTGATTTGTAAGTAGCCAAAAGGCTCAACTTCCGCAAGGAAAAGCTGGATAAAACACATGAAGTTTTCAACATCACACTGTAAATAACGAAAAAAAGCCATTCACTTGAAACCCATTGAACTTGTATTTATCAACAGACAGCGGTCACAATGGTTTCAACCTGTTCACAGGAGCCGTTTTTGACGACAAATTTTTTCGACAATGCTTTGACAAGTTGACAAATCTTTGTCCACAAATTTTAACGGGGATTTGTCCTGCAAATTGAGATGGTTTGATTTCAACAAACTGCCAACCCCAAATAAAAACTGGACGAACCGGATTTTTCCTAGGAAATATCTAAGGTTTTCCGATTTTTCCACCATTTCAACAGCACCTACTACAACGACTATTTTATTTCTTTATTTTATTTATATAGAAATATAAAAATACATACCGGACAAAATAGGAAGATTCCGGAAAGGGAAAGGAGTTAACACCATGAAATTTTCCTGCCAAAAATCAGTCCTCAACGAAACCATCAGCAATGTAGGGCTGGCCGTTGCCGCACATTCCACCATTCCTGCACTGGAAGGAATTTTAATGGAGTGCAGCGCCGATCAGGTAAAAATGACAGGTTACAGTTTGGATTTCGGCATTGTAAAGTCCATTCCGGTAATGAACGCACAGCCGGGACGAATCGTTTTGTCTGCGAATCTGCTGGCCAGCATTGTGGGAAAAATGCCAGATGGGATTATTACGCTGGAAAGCGATGACAAATGGCTGGTAACCATCAGCTGCCAAGATGCAAGCTTCACAGTATTGGGAATGGACCCCGCAGATTATCCTGAGATTCCTGCGGTCAACGACCAGGACGGTATGGAACTGCCTGCCGATACCCTGAAAGATATTTTGGAGCAAACATTATTTGCTGTTTCCAAAAATGACAGCTACCCTATTTTAACCGGCGTACTGTTTGAAGCCAGGGACAACCAACTGAATGTAGTCAGCGTAGACAACATTCGATTGGCTCTGCGGAAAGAAACCATTCAGTACAACGGCAGCTGCAAATTTGTGGTGCCTGGAAAATCGTTAAGCGAACTTCTGGTGCTGTTAAATAAAAATTTTGCCCAGGAAGAGGATAAAAACGTTTCCCTGCGGTTTACCCAGCGGCACATCATCTTTGCCATCGGCGGGTACCAAGTGATCTCCCGTTTGCTGGAAGGCGATTTTTTAGATTATCAGCGCACCATTCCTCAAACGTTCAAGACCCAGGTTACCGTAAAAGTGAAGGATTTTATGGATTCCATCAACCGGGCTTCCATCATCATTCAAAATTCCAATGTGATCAGCCCGGTAAAATGCTCCTTTGAGCCAGATAAAATTGAGTTGTCCTGCGAGTCCAGCCTGGGAAAGGTAAAGGACAGTTTGCTGGCAGAAATGGAGGGAGATCCTCTGATGGTAGGTTTCAATAACCGCTATATGCTGGATGCCTTAAAGGCCAGCAAGTGCGACCAGGTGCTGCTGAAAATGGGCAGCGATTTTAATCCTATCCTGATCACTCCCACCCAGGGAGACAGCTTTTTGTTCCTGGTACTTCCCATTCTGCTTTCGTAAGGAGGAGACGGCTTGGAACGTCATACCTTTCAGATCCACACCCCCTTTATCAAACTGGATCAATTTTTGAAGTTTACCGGCTTGGCTCAAACCGGGGGGCACGCCAAGGAAATTGTGGAACAGGGCATGGTTCGGGTCAACGGCGAGCCTTGTTCTATGCGGGGAAAAAAGCTGTACCCCGGAGACCAGGTGCAGGTGGAGGACTATTTGCTTTTGGTGGAAGGACAGCAGCCGGGAAAGGAACGGTAAAGGGTGCAGGTCACAGGGCTGAAAGTCAGTCAGTTTCGGAATATCCGGCAGATGGAGATCCGTCCCTGCCCCGGAGTCAATGTAATCTATGGGGAAAACGGCCAGGGGAAAAGCAATCTTCTGGAAGCCATCTGGCTGTTTACCGGCGCAGGAAGTTTCCGCCAATCCAAGCTCCATGAAATGATCCGGATCGGGGAATCTTCCTCCCTGCTGGAATTGGAATTTGCCGACGCCCAGCGGGAGCAAACCGGCTGGATAAAGCTGTCCAGCCGGAAGGAGGTGCAGTTCAACCGCATTCCTTGCCGCAGTCAAAGTGAAACTGCCGGACATTTTTTTGGGGTGGCGTTTTCCCCTTCTGATTTGGAGTTGATTCAGGGAGGGCCAAAGTACCGCCGCCAATTTTGCGATGAAGCCATTTCCCAACTGCGGCCCCAATATGCGGAATATCTGGAGGGGTACCGGAAGGTGCTGGAACAGCGAAACTCCCTGCTGAAAGAAATTCTCCGGCAGCCGTCCTTGCAGGATACGCTGTTTTTATGGGACGAACAGCTTGCCCGGCTGGGCACCATCATCAGCTTATACCGCAAGGATTATCTCCATAAATTGGGACGCTTCTGCCAGCCCTTGTACCAGGGACTCAGCGGCGGGAAGGAAAGTTTTTTTCTAGGCTATTTGCCCAGCGCCTTTGATGATTTGGAGCAGTTGACTTCTTATACTCCTGAAACGGTGGAGATTTATCAAAAAAAGCTGGCCGATGGATTGGAAAATGACCTCCGGCAGGGTTCCACCTCCGTAGGGGTTCATCGGGACGATCTGGATATTCAGGTAAACGGCCTTTCGGTACGGGTGTACGGCAGCCAGGGTCAGCAGCGCAGCAGCGTGTTGGCGATGAAATTCGGAGAGGCTTCCATGATCCGGCGGATTACCGGCGAACAGCCTGTGTTGTTGCTGGACGATGTGATGAGCGAATTGGATACTTCCCGTCAAAAATATATTTTGAATCACATGAAAGATACGCAGGTTTTTCTGACCTGCTGCGATCCGGCAGGGCCTTTGCGAATGAAGGAAGGAAAATCCTTTCACATTCAAAACGGCGCTTTGATTTTGGAAGAGCAGCGGGAAGTGGAAAGCAGCAGGGAGGAAAAAAGAGATGTATCTGTTTTTGGGCCGGGACACGGTGGTGGACAGCCGGACGGTGATGGGGATTTTTGATTTTGATTCCACCAGCGTCAGCCGGATTACCAGGGAATTTCTTTCCGGTGCGGAAAAAAAACACCGGGTGGTGAATGTGTCCTACGAGCTGCCCAAATCCTTTGTATTGTGTTGTCAAAATCAGGAATTTCAGTTATATATTTCCCCGGTGTCTGCCCAAACCTTAAAAAAGCGGGCTTTGCGGCAGACAGGCATCTATGGTAATGGAGGAACAGTATGAGTGCAGAAAAAAATCAGGTATACGATGAAAGCCAGATCCAGGTCTTGGAAGGATTGGAGGCGGTGCGCAAGCGCCCCGGTATGTATATCGGCTCCACAGGTCCCAAGGGACTGCACCATCTGGTGTACGAGATCGTAGATAACCGCATCGACGAAGCGCTGGCGGGATACTGCACCGA